>DCIF01000024.1:9754-15152 GCA_002315795.1 Bacteroidales bacterium UBA1733 | reverse complement strand
CGACGCTTAGAGTGTGAAACGTTGTTTCCCGAACCTGCCTTCTTACCAGTGATCTGACAAATCTTAGACATTTTTGTAAGTTTTTGTTTTGTTTTTAATAATTTCCAACCGCCAAAAGGCGGATGGAAGCCACCTTTGCAAAACCGGACTTATAATGGAAACCCTGACAGTCGGGCGGTCCGATCTAAATGGTTGTTAAAATCGTTAGTTGTCTTGAGTTTCACCCCTCAAAACGGCTGCAAAGATATAACTTTTAAAGTTATCATGCAAGCATACTTCCTACATTTTCTTCCTTTTCTGTGATTTTTTCCTTCAGAAACAGCAAAGCGGCATCTGCAGATTGCAAAATAACCTCTTCCCTATCGCCATCGAAGTGGTAAGTACGAGCCGTTTTCCCCCAGGGAGTTAGCACAGCCATACACACCGTTCCAACGGGCTTCCCGGGCTCAGCACCTCCAGGTCCGGCAATCCCTGTCGTAGCCACGGCACAGTCGGTATCGCACACACGCGCCACTCCCTCGGCCATCTGCAAGGCTGTATCCTCGCTCACCACGCCACCACGCTTCACGTCCACGCCGAGCACCTGTTCTTTCACACTTACGGCATAGCTCACCACGCTTCCTTTATAGTAAGCCGAGCTTCCCGCAATCTGTGCCAGCATCGAAGCGATCGTCCCTCCCGTCAGCGATTCCGACGTCGACACAGACCACCCTTTCTGCAACAGCAACTGTCCGATCTCTGCCCCTAACGCAGAAAATTTACGTCTTTCAGATAACCTCTTCATACCTTTTTAAATTTAAACAAATTGGAAGTTCTTTTGCTGCGAATTAAAAGCTTGCTGCTAACGCTTCAGCACAACGCTGGCCATCCATGGCGGCACTGACGATGCCACCGGCAAAGCCGGCACCTTCGCCACAAGGATAAAGACCTGCGACGACCGGATGACAGAGTGTCTCACGGTCACGAGGGATGCGGACCGGTGACGATGTACGTGTCTCGGCGCCAACGAGCAAGGCTTCGTCGGTAAGGAATCCGTGTGCTCGCTGGCCGAAGAACTGCAGCGCCTGCTGCATGCGCGATGAGATAAAACGTGGCATCCAGAAATGGATGGGACTGGCGATGACACCAGGAGTATAGGAAGAAGCTGGCAGATCGGCCGACAGTCGACCACGGACGAAATCGGTCATACGCTGTGCTGGAGCTACCTGTGTGCGATTGCCATTGAGCCAACACTGTTGTTCGATGGCTTCCTGTACGGCCATCATGGCCAAAGGAGATGTGAGAAGGTCCTCTCCTTCGAACTGGCGGCCTGTAGGTGTTTCCGAGAGTGGCAGCTGACTGGCCAGGGTCGGCAGGTCTTCTACACGAACCTCGGTCACCATGGCTGCATTGGCCCATTTGCTGCCACGTGCACTGGCACTCATACCATTGACCACTACCTGTTCAGGAGCAGTAGCCGAAGGAACGATGACGCCACCAGGACACATACAGAACGAATAGACACCACGATTCTCGCCTCCATCCTTGCTACCTGTAGCTTGCGTCACAAAGCTATATTCTGCCGCAGGAAGATACTTTCCTCTACCCTCCTTACTATGGTACTGTATCTGGTCGATAAGCGATTGCGGATGCTCTAAACGGCTTCCTATGGCCAATCCTTTTGCCTCGATGAGAATATGCTGGCGATGGAGCATGCGATAGATGTCGCGTGCAGAATGACCAGTGGCAAGGATTACCGGACCGAGGAACTCCCGGCCATCACGCGTACGCACACCGACGACCGAAGAAGAATGGATAATGAGCTCCTCAACAGCTGTCTCAAAATGAATCTCGCCACCACACCCGATGATCTTCTCACGGATGTTGGCAATGATGGCTGGCAGACGATCGGTTCCGATATGCGGATGCGAGGCATCGAGAATACCGGTATCGGCTCCGAACTGGCAGAGACCTTCGAGCACTTCCTGCACATTGCCACGCTTCTTGCTTCGCGTAAAGAGTTTGCCATCAGAGAAGGCTCCAGCCCCACCTTCACCGAAACAGAAATTAGACTCAGGATCGACACGCTGTTCACGTGTGATGAGCGCTACATCACGACGACGATCTGCGACGTTACGACCGCGTTCGAGCACGACAGGTTTCACGCCTAGTTCAATGAGGCGAAGCGCTGCAAACAGACCACCAGGACCGGCACCTACGATGACGGCCTGTGGCGCTGCAGCTGGCAATTCTTTATAGAGCTTCGGCTGGAAGTGCAGTACGGGCGGCTGCTCATTAATATAAAGATCGACATCAAGCTGCACCATAACCTGACGCTGACGAGCGTCGATACTGGTGTGCTTCATGCGGATGCCTTTCAAGGCCTTCCTGCTGATGGCATTTTCCTTACAGAGCTGTTCTTCTAATCGCTCAGCATCGGCCCATACCTGAGGCAGGACGCGAGTTCTAATGGTCTTAATCATATCTATTTAAACAAAAGACGGAAGGCCTCATCGACACGCGAAACCGGACAAACCTGGATCTTGAGCGATTTCTTGTCAAGGCTCTTAAGCGCGATGTTCGGAATCAGGATACGTTCGAAGCCAAGTTTCTCGGCTTCACGGATACGCTGTTCGAGACGACTCACCGGACGGATCTCTCCAGAGAGACCTACTTCACCAGTCATACAGGTAAGCGGTGCCAGCGGCATATCCATGTTCGACGAGAGGATGGCTGCCATGACAGCCAGATCCATGGCTGGATCGCTTACACGCAGACCTCCGGCAATATTGAGGAAGACGTCTTTCTGTCCTAACTTGAAG
The DNA here is from genome assembly GCA_002315795.1 of Bacteroidales bacterium UBA1733. The sequence continues at coordinate 12,351 of DCIF01000024.1, read as the reverse complement.
CCGACTTTCTTCTCTAAAACGGCCAACAGCATGTTGAGACGACGCTGGTCGAAACCCGTAGTAGAACGCATCGGCGTGGCATAGGCCGAAGTGCTGACCAAAGCCTGTGTCTCGATCAGGAAGGGTCGCATACCCTCTATGGCAGCAGCAATAGCCACTCCAGAGAGGTCGTTATGATCGGTGTTAAGCAAGAGCTCTGACGGATTGGTTACCTGGCGCAAGCCCGTTCCCAACATCTCATAGATACCTAACTCGGAAGTAGAGCCGAAACGGTTCTTGATGGCACGGAGGATGCGATACATATAATGCTGGTCGCCTTCAAACTGCAACACGGTATCGACGATATGCTCTAAGACTTTCGGTCCTGCCAGACTTCCTTCTTTGGTGATATGTCCGATGAGAATAACCGGTGTACCGCTCTCTTTGGCAAACTTCAGGATACGCGATGCACACTCTCGCACCTGACCCACACTACCGGCACTACTCTCCAGATCGTCGGTCGCAATGGTCTGGATAGAGTCGATGATAACGATGTCTGGTTCGACGTTGGCTACGTGGATGAAGATATCATCCAAATTGGTCTCACAGGCAATAAAGACATTCTGGTGTTCTTCTTCCGGATGCTGAGAAAGACGCAAGGCACGCAACTTGAGTTGGTACGACGACTCCTCACCCGAACAGTAAAGAATCTTCTTGTCGCTGATGTTCATGACGGTCTGCAGCACGAGCGTAGATTTGCCAATACCCGGATCGCCACCTAAAAGGACCATCGAACCAGGTACGAGACCACCACCAAGCACACGGTTGAGCTCCTGGTCATGCATATCGATACGCTGTTCCTCTCGCGCTTCAATCTCATCGAGTCGCTTCGGACGCTCTTTCTGTCCGGGAAGGCCTAAAGCGCCCGCATGCGTCCATTGCACACCACCTGTCTTCTTCGAAGCCTTACCGATAGCACCTGACTTCGTATCGACGATCTCTTCTACACACGTACCCCATTCTCCACACGACGGACAGCGACCGAACCACTTGGGTTCTTCGCATCCGCAGGACGAACAGAAATAGGCTGTCTTATGTTTTGCCATTGAGATTTCTTTCAGAACGATTTATTGTGGAAAGCGAAAGAATCACTCCGCTTTTACAACTTGCAAAGATAAACGTTTTTTTTGTTTTTTCCAAATTTTTCGACAAAACTCTTGTCTCATCAGAAAAAAAGCAGTATCTTTGCACCGCTTTGCAGTTCTGCACCCTGACCAAGTGCGGATTGAAAGGGAATCCGGTGCGAATCCGGAACAGTCCCGCTGCTGTGTGTCCTAACCGTTGCTCGCATACCCTGAGTGTCACTGCCCATGTTAACAGGCGGGAAGACCGTATGCCGAACCAGGACGAGCCAGAAGACCTGCTGCAAAGAGCGCCCTCAAGAAACTCCTGCGATCGACAGGACGGGACCCTTTTATGACTGTTAACAAAGAAACGTAGATTTTGAGTATTCCTTTGTGTCTGGTGCTGTTCGGCATCCTGGACTCTGTGCGTGTGGTGAACGAAGTCACCGTACAGGCCGAACTGCGCCATCATGAGACCATTGCACCACAGAAGATCAGTGGTGAGATGCTGCAGCGTGTCAGTGCACACTCTGTGGCCGATGCACTGCGTCTGATGAGTGGCATTCAGGTGAAGGATTACGGTGGCTTAGGAGGTCTCAAAACGGTCAATATACGTAGCATGGGTTCGCAGCACGTGGGGGTCTATTACGATGGCGTAGAACTGAGCAACGCACAGAACGGACAGATAGACCTCGGTCAGTATTCGCTTGATAACATCGAAGAGATCTCGGTCTATAACGGTCAGCGATCTGCACTCATGCAGACAGCCAGCGATCTGGTCAATGCAGGCAGCGTGTATCTTCGCACCAGGACTCCCCGACTCAAAGCCGACCATCCAGCACACCGTATGGCAAAGCTGCAGACCGGTGCCAGTCAGCTGCTACGCGGTTCCTTGCTCTGGGAACAGCGATTGTCTGACCACTGGCTGTTCAGTGCCAACGCAGAAGGCATGGCCAGTGACGGCCGCTATGAGTTCCGCTACCGTCGTCTTAACTACGACGGCACGGTGGCTTACGATACTACTGCCACACGTCAGAACGGAGATTTGCAGTCGCTACGTGCAGAGGCCAATCTCTGGTATCGTGGCGACGAAGGCGAAGTGGCGCATCTCAAGGCCTACACCTATCAGTCGAACCGTGGTATCCCTGGTGCCATTGTTAATAATGTGTGGCGACGTGGTGAACGTCAAGCCGATAGCAACACTTTCGTGCAAGGCCAGTGGCAGAAAGACTTCTCGCCGCACTACGCGCTGCGTGTCCTTGGCAAATATGCTTACTTTGGTACGCATTACCAGAACCACGATCAGACCACACTGCAGGTCGATCAGCACTACCGTCAGCAGGAAGCTTACGCCAGCATGACACACTTGGCAGCACTGACATCCTGGTGGAACATGGCCGTCAGCTATGATGTGCGATACAACACACTGTGGACCGATAAACCCGGTTTCGAGAAGCCTCAACGCTGGTCACATCTGCTCGGACTGACTTCGGC
>DCIF01000024.1:3043-9643 GCA_002315795.1 Bacteroidales bacterium UBA1733 | reverse complement strand
CCCTCTTCAGAACAAGGATCTGGAGCTGCATGCATACGTCAAACAGAGCTTCAGGATGCCTACGTTCAACGATCTTTACTATACAGAGATCGGCAATGCAGATCTGAAGCCGGAAAAGGCCTCTCAATGCGCTTTAGGAGCCACGTGGAAGTACTTCTCTATCGACGTGTACCATAATACTATACGCAATAAAATCGTGGCTTATCCGAAGGGTCAGCAGTTCCGTTGGACGATGCTCAACCTCGGTCGTGTAGAGATCAATGGCATCGACCTGCAAGCTACCAAAGACTGGCAGTTTACAGCCGACTGGCAACTGTTCACTCACCTGCAATATACATATCAGCAGGCACGTGACGTCACCGATGCCAGCAGCTCCTATTACCGTGACCAGATTCCTTATACGCCTTGGCACAGCGGTTCGGCCACAGTCTCTCTGTCATGGCGGAAATGGTCGCTCACCTATAACTTCGTCTATACTGGCGAGCGTTACTGCCAGCAGGAGAACATTGCCTACAACCATCTGCAGCCATGGTACACCAGCGATCTTTCGCTAGTGTCTCGTTTCCAGGTTGCTAAGACACGAATGCAGCTGACGCTACAGGTCAATAATCTCCTCGATCAGCAATACGATGTTATTATCAACTACCCCATGCCAGGACGTCAGTTCTTTGCCACACTACAATGCGAATTCTGATCTACATACTTCTCGTACTCTGTCTGTTCTCCTGTCGTGAGGACGAACTGGTGTCTTATGCTACAGACACCCCTCTCGACACGTCTGCACAGCTTTCGGCTACTATCCAGGGTATGTACGTCCTGTGCGAAGGTAATATGGGAGCCAACAAGTGTACGCTCGACTATCTCGACCTGAGCGGATCATGGAACAGCCAGGATGGCCGAGTGCACTACTGGCGCAATATCTACGGCCAGCAGAACCCTTCTACCGTCTTCGAATTAGGCGATGTCGGCAATGATGTGCAGATCTATGGCAGCCGGCTCTGGATGGTGATCAACTGTTCGAACAAAGTAGAAGTCTGTCAGGTCAGTGATGCACGCCGGTTAGGACAGGTCAACATCGCCAATCCACGTTACATCACCTTTCACCAGGGTTTTGCCTACGTGAGTTCGTATGTCGGTGGTGTGCAGCAGGCAGGTGAAGCTCCGCTCGGTTGTGTCTATAAGGTCGATACACTGACGCTGCAGAAAGTAGATTCGGTGCTGGTAGGTTACCAGCCTGAAGAGATGGCCGTGCAGCAAGGTCGTCTCTATGTGGCCAACAGTGGCGGTTACCGTGCTCCAGACTATGACCACACCGTAAGCATCATCGATCTCTCAGCACCGAAGATGCAGGTGACAGAGACATTAGATGTGGCTCCGAACCTGCATCATGTGGTGGCCGACCAGCAGGAAAACATCTGGATTACCAGTCGCGGAAATTATGCAGATATCCCTGCTCGCCTTCACTGCATTAGCGGCCGATCAATCCAAACCATTGACGTGCCTGTATCGAGCTTTTCTTTGGCTGGAGACACTCTTTTCTGTCTAAGCAGTACAGAACCCTTACTGACACTTATAGATACGCGTAGCGGTCAATTAATCAGCCTTCCTGCGCATTGGCAGCAACCTGTGTTAGAACACCCTTACGGCATCATTGCCAATCCCGTGACGCGCGACTTCTATCTGATGGATGCCAAGAACTATGTCTCAAGCGGACAGCTCCTGCACTTCCTGCCAGATGGCACGTTCGACTGGCGTGTCTGGACCGGCGACATCCCTTCACGCGCAGTGTTTGTCGGCGTGTCCTCACATCAGGAACCGGCAGACACCACCGAGGTTACGACCTCGCTTTACATCGCTGGTGTCGATGAATATGTTCCTGCCCCTGGTCAGTTCGTCAACACCTTGCCGGTCTATGACGATGGCGACGATGCAGCCACGATGGCGCAGAAATGCTACGAGGCCATCGGAGAGAACCGTGGTGGACTGGTCACTTTAGGCGGCTATGGTGGTTACCTCACCTTCCACTTTGCCGAAGCCGTCCGCAACCATGCAGGTCCCGATCTCTGCATCTTCGGCAATGCCAACATCAATGGCAGCGAAGCAGGTATCGTCCTGGTCTCAGCCGACACCAATGGCAACCATCTGCCAGACGATGCATGGTATGAACTCTCTGGTAGTGCAGACACCGACAGCATCGGCTTAGTAACCTACGGATATTGCGTGACTTATTCGGCTGTTCCCATGTCAGACATTCCCTGGACCGACAACCAGCAGTGCACAGGCAAGGTCTTACGCAATCCTTTCCATTCACAGGAATACTACCCGCTGTGGCTACCATCGGAACTGACCTTTACCGGAACCAGGTTGCCTAATAACGGATTCATGCTTGAGGGAAACAGTCAGAACTGGGTGCTGCAAGCGTTCAGAGCAGGCTATGTCGATAATCTGCCGAACAAAGACAAGACCGGGAATCAGTTCGATCTCGACTGGGCCGTCGATCCTCTGACACGCCAACCGGTTTCGATCGATCATGCAGACTTCATCCGCGTCTATACTGGCCTCAACCAGTATTGTGGCTGGTTAGGCGAGACCAGTACCGAAATCTCTGGTGCAGAAATCATTAAATAACAAAATACAAACACCTTTAACAATTAAATCATTTAAGAAATGAAAAAAATTTACTTCCTTTTTGCTGCTGCCTTCTGTGTAAGTGCAGCGCAGGCGCAGACCGTCAATACCGCCGATTTTGAGGGTCTTACTTATGCTGACGATCTGGATTATGAAACCGGTCAGCAACTCAGTGGCGGTTTCAAGAGTGGCAACCTTTACTTTGTCAACACTTCATCCTGGGTCGATTATGGTGAGTGGGGAAAGTTCTTCACCATGGGAGGTTTCTGTTATTCCAAGCGCACAGAGACCACCTACGATGCAGCTACCTATACCACCGATCAGTTCAATAACCAGATAGGTGCAGGCGCAGCAGGCTCAGAAGCCTTTGCCGTAGCTTATGGCACCGAACCTTCTTCCGTTACCGCCGACTATACCTTCAAACCACAAAGCTGCTACGTTACTAACAATGCTTACCTGCTCAACAGCGTCATGAAAGGCGACGCTTATGCCCGTCAGTTCAACTATGACGACACTTTCACCCTGAAGATCACCGGTTTCAAAGACCAGGTTCCTACCGAGACCGTCGAGGTTCCTCTGGCTGCCAAGGGTAGCGTCGTCTTCCAATGGATTCCTGTCGATCTCACATCTCTCGGTGAAGTCGATTCGGTTTCATTTGCATTAACCAGTACCGACACAGGCGATTATGGCATGAACACCCCAGCTTATTTCTGTCTTGATAACCTTTCTGTCATCTTCACCGAGACTCCTACCAGCATCAGTCAGACACGTGCGGCTGCTTCTAAAAGCAATCAGCTCTATGATCTGATGGGACGTCGTGTCGATCATCCAATCCCGGGTGTCGTTTACATCAAGTAATCAATGAGAAATCTCTATTTCGCTCTGCTGACCCTCATCTTCTGTGCTTCGTGCCAACAGCCGAAGCCAGAAGATACGTCTTTACTGCAACTCGTCACTACCAGAGGTGGCTACACCTTAGCCAGGATCAACGATCCCTGGCAACCTGCAGAAGTGGCCATGCAGTATCTTCTGGTACCGGCTGCCGATCAGAGCTGGACCGTCCGCATAGAAGAGCAGCTACGTCAGGATGTTGGCGACTTCACCCTGCTTCGCACCCCTCTGCAGCGCATGACCGTCACCACCGCCTGTCACGCCTGGTTGTTAGGTCAGCTCGATGCACTCGATCACGTTGCCGTACTATGCGACACTGCTTACGTCATGGCCGAAGACATCCGCCAGTGGATGCGAAACAGTCACATCGCTGATGGCGGCAACAGTATGTCCCCCAACCAGGAAATCCTGTTCGCCGCCAACACCGATGCGGTGTGGATCTCGCCATACGAAGGAGCCAGCATCACGGTCTCTGCACCGGTAATCTACTGTGCCGACTACATGGAGACCTCGCCACTCAGACGCGCTGAGTGGATCCGTTTCTATGGTCGTCTGGTCGATAAAGCCACCATGGCCGATTCGCTCTATCACGTCATCGCCACACGCTATGATTCATTGGCACACATAAGCAGCCAGAAAACAGATCTCAGACGCGCTGTGTTGGCCGAACTCCCTTACGGTGCTACATGGTACGTCCCGGGTGGCAAAAGCACGTCTGCGTTGCTTTATCGCGACGCCGGCTATGACTATCCGTGGTCTGACGATACACACGCTGGCAGTCTCTCGCTCAGTCCGGAAGCCGTACTGGCCAAAGCTGCTGCCTGCGATCGCTGGCTCTTCAAATACATGAGTGCCGATCATGACTGGACGCTTTCAGAGTTCCTCCAGCAGAATCCTTATTATCCGCAGTTTCACGCCGCTCAGACCGGTGAAGTCTGGGGATGCAACACCTCACGTTCCGATTTCTTTGACGTCACTCCTTTCCGTCCGGATCTGTTGCTCGAAAGTCTCATCCACAACGACGGTCGATTCTTTCAGCAGCTTCGATAATCTTTTTATATGAGAGTCCTTCTTGTCCTTAATGTCCTGGCCCTCCTGGCCAATATCGTTTTTGGCTCAGTGAACATCCCGTTCGCCGAGATCCTCGATCCACGCTGGCATTTCATCATCTTCGAGAGCCGACTGCCAGCTGCCATCACGGCCGCATTTACCGGGGCCGCTTTAGGAGCCAGCGGACTCCTCTTGCAGAGCTATTTCCGCAATCCGTTGGCCGGACCCTCCATCCTCGGCATCACCAGTGGTGCCAATCTTATGGTGGCTATCGTCACCCTCTCTGGTAGTTCGGTCGTAGGTCTCGGTGCCATGACACTCAGCACCGGCATGGGTCTCATCGTGGCAGCACTCATCGGAGCCTTCGCAGTCCTTTCTCTCCTACTTTTTCTTGGCCGATACGTACGGCAGCATGTCACCTTACTCATTGTCGGCATCCTGCTCAGCTACCTCACTTCGGCCATCATCACACTCATGGGATACTATGCCACGGCCCATGGTCTGCAGAGCCTGCTCCTCTGGGGCATGGGTAATTTCAACAACGTGAGCAGCACGGGCCTTTGGCTCTACATGCTGCTCATCACCGCTGGTCTGGTTGCCAGCGCTTTACTTATCAAGTCGCTCAATGGCTGGATGTTAGGCGAAGTAGCTGCACGTAACCTCGGCATCAACACCGCACGTACGCGCTGGCTGCTCTTACTCATCACGGGTCTTCTCTCGGCCGTCACTACAGCGTGGTGTGGTCCGATCGCCTTCGTCGGCTTAGCCATGCCACACGTCGCACGTCTGCTCACCCGCACTGACGATCATCGACGCCTCCTTCCAGCTTCCATGCTCACCGGTGCCCTCTGCTGCAGCCTCTGTCTCCTTCTCAGCACTCTGCCCTCAGGAGGTTCAGTCCTTCCTATCAACGCTCTGACTCCTCTCTTTGGCATTCCTGTGATACTCTACATTTTACTACACAGATAGCAGCATATAAACAAGCATGGGAGTGGATATTTCCGAAATGGAAAGACCCACTCATTCACTTTTATTACTCCTCCTCTGAAAAATGTTCATAGTAAATATCAGCAATGGTATCAGCAAAGCCCCATCCGCATGTATTCTTCCAGCTTTCCATCCTCATCAGGATTCGCATAGAATTCCAGATACTCCTTTGCTTCCTTACGAGCATCATACATTTCCAAGACCATGCCAATGATTTCTTCCTTAGGCATGGACTGAAGTAATTTCTTTATTGTTGCTTTTGACATTTATGATATTCTTTTTGCGTTATAACTTATTATCCAACAACATCAATCCTTTAACGGTCAGGAAATAACGCTGACGAGGATGATGAGGATTATCTGGATACTTCATACATACAAATCCTTCGCTTATAGCTGGCGTGAGTGAATAATCCAGAAAGTTGGGACGGTTCTTCAATCCAACAACTTCCATCATACTCTTAACACTCATTTCTTCTTTACCGATAGCCAATACCAAACGCTTCACATTATCCGATGAAGGTTGTATATCTCCTGAACTTGTACGGGTAGTTGTATGGGTAGTTGTATGGGTGTCGCCTCCTTCATCCTTATATCCGATCAACATATAACGATTCTTCAATTCGTTATTCTCTCCAAGGATAAGATTACGGAAGAACTTAACGAGGAATGACTTATCTGGCTGTATTCCTTTCTGTGAGTTACGATAGTTGGCACGTACAAGGGCATTTCGGAAATACCAGGAGTTGTCAGCAAACAACTCATTGTTCACCTTGAAGCCACAGGAACGCAGATATTTGATGACGAATACGGCAGTTGTTCGAGTGTTGCCTTCACGGAACGGATGGTTCTGCCAGAGCAATGTTACGAAATCCACAACGTGCGAGATGATCTCATCAGTGGTCAAGCCTTTATAACTGAAATCACATTCCGATTGTATATCGTACTTCAATACCGTATGAATGTCTGCTGCACGACCATACACGACCGTATCGCCTTGCAATACCCATTCCTTCTTACTGATATCGAACGGACGTATCTCGCC
>DCIF01000024.1:886-3019 GCA_002315795.1 Bacteroidales bacterium UBA1733 | reverse complement strand
CCCTCAAACAGATGGCGATGGATGTTCAGGAATTCCAAAGGAGTAAGTGAGAACGATTGTTCATTCAGCAGTTTCGTTATATTGGCTGCTACACGGTCTGCTTCTTCCTTTTCTGCATCATCAGCATCGTGTGTTGTTTTGCTAACGTAATATGAACGAAGCTGTTCCCTAACCTCATCGATGGTGATATCACCCTCAATGTGCTTAACGGCCGTTTCTTTTAGGTATTCAGACACACGGAGTCCATCCACGTCCTGAAGACCAATAGCGGTACGCCAAGCCGAGGCCCTCTCACGCTTATGCGGCTCTGCCACACGCTCGTAAGCTTCAAAGTCAATATATTTATGTTCTTCGTTCATGTTATTTTACTGTATTGACATCCACCAAATGGAAGTCATAAACACTCAGTTCTTCTGGTTTCTTGTTAATCTTTTGCTGACTTAGTGATGGCACATCATTTGCTGGTTCAAGTTTGAAGTTTAGACAGAAGTCTTCATGCTGTTTGTCTCTTTGCTTTGCATCTGGATAAAGACTCTTGATTGGTGCTGCAAATCGTCTGACCATGTATCCTTCTTGAGTATCAACACTAACGAAAGGCTCGCCAATGATTTTGAAAACCTTGTGAGCTAACAATTAAGGATCTGTTCCAATGTGGTGTCCGTAAACGTCCTCCAAATCTTTAGCTCTACAGGCTTATAGTCGTCGAAGAGTTGCTTTACAAACTCTATCTCGAACACCAGACGGAAGTCGTTCTTGTCCTCTCCAGGTTGTCCCTCTTTGCGAGTACCTACACGTGCTATCTTGATGAAATAGAGGTCGCGAATACCTTTGCCCTTCAGGTATGGCATGAAGTAGTACAGCTTGTTGAGTGCAACGGTTGAAGGGAACTTCTTGCCTGTATAGTAAATCTTTGCTGACTGATCAACATACTGCTCAAAGTTGTCCTTCTTGACAAGGCTGATAAGGCAGTTCTTGGATGGGATAATGTGGGCTGGATTAGGTACACCATAGCCATACTCTGCTGCATCCTCACGCACCATGCAGTTCTCCACGATTGGATTGTCAGCGTATTGGTCAAAGAGGTCGAGGAAGTTGAGTTGCTTAACATGGACAGTTTTTATTTGTTTCATTGTCGCTGCAGTTTTCTCTTCTTTTCTTTCTTTATCAAAATCAAAGTAGGCAAACTCACCGCCTCCTTGCCAACCAATAGTTTGAGAGATACCACCTTGTTCTCCTGCGACAACGTCATTCAGGCGACGCACTACAAGGTCAGTCATTTGCTCTCCAATCTCTATACCAATGTATCGGCGTTCGAGTTTATGAGCCGTGGCAATAGTTGTGCCTGAACCGATATAACAATCAAGTACCAGGTCACCCTCATTGCTTGCTATTTCAAGAATCTGCTTTATTAACTCTTCCGGCTTTGGAGTGTCAAATACTTGCTCCATTTCAGGGAACAAGGCGAGAAGATGTTTCTTGGCAGAATCAGTAGTACCATAGTTGTCTCCTGACCAAAGTGTTTCTGGTGTCAAGCCGATCTTCGCGTCTTTCAGGAACTTCTTGACACGAGGAGTATTATTCCCTTCAAGACCAAACCAGATATTTCCTTCTGCTATTTCTCGAAGCATACGCTCTTGATTATAGCTCCAGCAACGTCCTTTAGGAGGATTAAACTCTTTGCCTGAAGGTGAAATAATAGTATAGAACTGACTTGCAACAGCATGACCTGCTTGAACGCTCGCAGATACAGAGCGAGGGTCATGCCGACAGCAAAACTGTCGCGAACAGTAGCCTTTTGGTCCTTCCGAAGCTACAGTTCCAAGCGATTTCGTCGCTTGCCATATATGTTGTCTATTAATCATTTCCTGCAATCCTTTCTGCCATCGCATTAAGTTCAAGACACTGAGCACGTGATATCGTTTTCTTCTCCATATGAAACTCCCAAGGGCTTATTTGAAGCAACAGACCTTTTGAACATGCATCAAAGCTCTCTCCGGATGGTTTATACAACTTAGGGAAACCATTCTCACGCAAGAGAATGATACGGTAGCCACGATTCATAGCTTCACGAAGCACTTCCTTCTCTTTTGGCGAAATTGCAGCACTGACAAGCACTCCACCACGTTCACCACA
>DCIF01000024.1:0-687 GCA_002315795.1 Bacteroidales bacterium UBA1733 | reverse complement strand
CGGCGAGGGTTGTCGTCCAGATAAGCCTTCCAATTATCCAGTTGCCCTTCGTGCATAAGTATCTTGTCATTGTACCCACTCTCAAAAAGACCTTTTCTTGGAGGTTCATCCATACCATTGATTCGCCAATAAGCATTATTACAACCTGATTTGAAACCAGCAACAACCTTGCCCAAATGTTTCCCCTTCGGCATATCCTCATTAACCCTTACTATCATGTGTATATGATCAGGCATAATGCATGCCTTCCACACTTCAACCTGCGGATAGTACTTTTTGATCTTTCCTATCTCGTCATTGAGTATAGCAGTTGCTAATTCTGAATGCTCCACTCTTGGCGCATCAGGTGACCCCTTGGGTACATCAACTTTGCCTCTTAATTTACCAAGTAATGGCATGCGGCCATCAACCACAAGAGTCAACATATATGTACCTTTCCTATGGTAGTCATGCCAAGGACTCCTGCGTTTCATGGAGTGCTGAGTTTCATACACTTCCAACCCTTTTGCTATGGCCTCTTCGCGGTTCATTATTGAATATTTTCTTTCGGTATGTTATAATAAGAAATCGAATTGTTGTTTTTGAATTTCTTGATTGTATTGTTTGTCAAGGCTATCGTAGGAAAGGAACTTGACTCTATCTTTAATTGCAGTAAAAGCACTATAACCTAACTTCTTCTGGTATTCA
>DCIF01000117.1:6312-6851 GCA_002315795.1 Bacteroidales bacterium UBA1733 | reverse complement strand
CCGAGGAGCACCTGACCAGTAGAACCATTGATTGAGAGGTAATCGCCCTCGTGGAGCACAGTATCCTCGATCTTGACAGTCTTAGCAACATAGTCAACCTGGAGTGCGCCAGCACCTGATACACAGCACTTACCCATACCACGAGCTACAACAGCAGCGTGTGAGGTCATACCGCCACGGCAGGTAAGGATACCCTCAGCAGCAGCCATACCAGCGAGGTCTTCAGGAGAAGTCTCGATACGTACCATGACTACCTTGTGACCATTCTTGTGCCATGCCTCAGCGTCGTCGGCCGAGAAGACAATCTGACCACAAGCAGCACCTGGAGATGCTGGAAGACCGGTAGTGAGCACCTTAGCCTTCTTAAGTGCGTTCTTATCGAATACTGGATGCAGCAGCTCGTCGAGCTTCTGTGGCTCACAACGCTTGAGAGCGGTCTTCTCGTCGATAAGACCCTCCTTAACGAGATCCATAGCGATCTTGACCATAGCAGTACCGGTACGCTTGCCGTTACGTGTCTGGAGGAACCAGAGCTTACC
>DCIF01000117.1:5676-6265 GCA_002315795.1 Bacteroidales bacterium UBA1733 | reverse complement strand
GCATATCGTGATAGTGGTTCTCAAGCTTGTTCTGGAGAGCGTCGAGTTCAGCATAGAGCTCTGGCATAGCCTCTTCCATAGAAGGATACTTAGCTACGCGCTCCTCCTCTGAGATTTCAGCACGCTGTGCCCAACGCTGAGAGCCGAGCTTGGTGATCTGCTGTGGAGTACGGATACCAGCCACAACGTCCTCACCCTGTGCATTGATAAGATACTCACCATTGAATACGTTCTCACCAGTAGCAGCATCACGGCTGAAACATACGCCAGTAGCCGAGTTATTACCCATGTTACCGAATACCATAGCCATGACAGAAACGGCTGTACCCCACTCTGCTGGGATACCTTCCATCTTACGATAAAGGATAGCGCGCTCGTTCATCCAAGAATCGAATACTGCGCAGATAGCACCCCAAAGCTGCTCATATACATCAACAGGGAATGCCTGGCCGGTGCGCTCCTTGATCATTGCCTTGAACTTAGTTACAAGCTCCTGGAGACCCTCAACAGGGATATCCTTATCAAGAACGACCTTATATTCTTCCTTAACCTGCTCGATGATAGCCTCGAATGGATCGATATCAGTCTT
>DCIF01000117.1:4990-5601 GCA_002315795.1 Bacteroidales bacterium UBA1733 | reverse complement strand
CTATCCCATGCGAAACGTGGGTTGCCAGTCTTCTTAGAGAGACCCTCAACAACCTCATCGTTCAAACCAAGGTTCAAAATAGTATCCATCATACCTGGCATAGAAGCACGGGCACCTGAACGTACAGAAAGGAGAAGTGGATTAGCAGCATCGCCAAGGGTGCTATTCATGAGAACCTCGATGTGCTTAACTGCAGCGAGAACGTCGTTCTTAAGAACTTCTACTACCTGAGCCTTACCGATCTCGTAGTACTCGTTACAAACATCGGTGGTGATCGTGAATCCTGGAGGTACAGGTACACCGATAAGGTTCATCTCAGCGAGGTTGGCACCTTTGCCACCAAGCTCGTTACGCATGTTTGCATTACCTTCAGCCTTACCATTACCAAAGGTATAAACGCGTTTTTTGTTTTCTGCCATAGTGAAAAAACAGTGTTGATTTGATTTAAGTTTATTAGTATTGTGTATCACTATGATTGGCCGCCAGGAGAGAGTAAAAATGTCCCTGACGCTTCTTCATTATAAATTATTCATCTAAAACATCAACACATCCGCGGATGTGTTGATATTCTTGACCTCTGAAAGTACTTTTTACCATCAGGAAGTCCCTTC
>DCIF01000117.1:0-4897 GCA_002315795.1 Bacteroidales bacterium UBA1733 | reverse complement strand
TAAATAGTATCTGATATCGGAGTGCAAAGATAATTAGTTTTTATCTCCGTTCCAAATTTTTATAGCAATTTTTAAGCAAAAATACCTAAAGAAATCGGTTGCGCAAAAAGAAACATGTTATAAAACATATTTTTGGAGGTCTTTGCTGGAAAAATGCCATACCACATACTTTAGAAAGACGTATATTTGTCCACTTTAATATCTGACTTCGTACCCTTCGGAACGACCTTTACCTGATCAGCATCGATTTCGAACTTCGCACAAAGCATATCGGTCAGACGTACACAGAGTGTAATCTTGTGCTTCGGAATCGGATTGCCCTCATTGTCAAGAATCAATTCGCCAAAACGATCTTTCTGGAATTCTGTCTTGCTAATAATCTCCTTGGTGCTGACCAATTCGGCCACATGACCCTGAAGCTGGCCGGCAAGAATGAGCACAGATTGGCCAGGTGTGAACTCAGGAGCCTCCATCTGATAAGCGTATTCTGACTCGGTCAGTGCACGGAAAGTAGCCATTTCTGAATCAGGAATAGGTTGTGGACGATGTAATGTCCTGTCGCTCATGAAACCTACCACATATTCCTTATAGCGACCATAGAAGAGCGGTTCGCGGTTTTCGACAGCGCAATGCACGAAGATAACTCCTGGGATGACTACCTTTTCTTTCCACACCATACGGTCAGAAAGCTTGACTTTTACACGAGCCACAGGCACATAGCACTCCATCAGCACCTTGTCTGGATCGACTTTTACAAAGAGATCTTCCTTCTTGGCCTTTCCACGACGGACACCTTTTTTCTCCTGTTCAATGCCCATGAGGTAGTCATGCAGTTGCAGTTCATGCTGAGGATGGACATAACAGGCATACCAGTGCACGGCGCGGTTGAACTTGAGCTTCTCACGCTGGATCTTTACTACTTCGTCATCACACTCAGAAAGTAAGCGCAATGGCTTATTTGAATCGTTTGTCATATCGTACAATCAGTAATGTTATTTGCTTGAAATCAGATTTAGAAGGCGTTGAGTCATGGTTGACCATTGATACTGCTTCTTTTCATCTTTAATACCCGCAGAGAAGTCTGGCTGGTTTTGGATGAAATCACTCAATGCAGCAGTAATGGAAGGAATATTCGGTTCGACCGAATAACCGACTTTACCATCAGGAACAATCTCCGATAAACCTCCTACCCTCGTCACCAGCATCGGTTTCTCAAAATGATAAGCGATCTGAGTAACACCAGATTGGGTAGCTGACTTATAGGGTTGCACAATCAGATCTGCCGCACTGAAATAGTATCGAACCTGACTATCTGGTATAAACTCAGATCTCCAGATGACTGTGTCTTCAATTCCTAACTGCTTGGCTTGATCGAGGTATCGTGTACCATCGGTATAGAACTCACCAGCAACAATCAGCTGATAATTTTTCTGTTTGAGCTGCGCAAAAGCATCGAGCATCCAATCCAGACCTTTATAATCTCTGATGAGTCCGAAGAAGAGAAAATATCGGTGTTCAGGATTGAGTTTCAGACGTTCGCAAGCCTCTTCGCGCAAAACCGGCGCGCCGAAATTATCATAGAGAGGATGTGGCGAGAATACTCGTGGCAACTCTTTATTAAATAATGAGATTTCATCGAGCACCGACTTTGAGAGTGAGACAGCTGCATCAATAGAGCCGATAAAATAGCTACTAAACAGCTGATCTCCCATTCGATGCTCGTGTGGAATCAGGTTATGGAGCAGGGACACCACCTTTGTCCGATGGTTCTTCCTGGCTATGCGGCAGATGGTTCCTAAAGCAGGAGCCATAAATGGCAACCAATAAGCAACGATGAGCACATCAGGACCCTCTTTCTTGATGCGACGACCCGTAGAAATCCAGGAAAGAGGATTGCAGCTGTTGACGGTACGCACAATCTGCAGATCAGCGGGTGCTGGCTCTACACTATATTGCGTCTTGCCAGGGAAAAGGAATCCTGGATATTGAAACGTGAAAGTGTATAGACGCACCTGATGGCCTTCAGTTTGGAGCTGACGAGCTAACCGCTCATTGAAAGCAGCGATGCCACCACGATAGGGCCAAGCGGGACCAAGTATCGAGATTTTCATGCCGTTTTTTGGTTTGCCTTACACTCCTTGAATCCCATAAACAGACATCCAAGGATGATGAGATACATGGCAATGACAAAGATCATGGAAAGCATATTCCCTTTTTCTACCGATTCCGGACGGAACTCAAAGCGAATATGATGCTGACCAGCAGGAACATTGAGCGCGCGAAGCAGGTAGTTGACACGGAAATGCTCAGCGGGTTGGCCATCAATGAGGGCCTTCCAGCCATGAGGATAATAGATCTCGCTGAAGACGATCGTACCATCTTGCGATGACTGTGCATTGTACTCAATATATTCTGGAGTATATTTAGTAAGCTCAACAGAGGCAGCAGTGTCTTTCTCGTTAACGATCTGAGCGAACTCCGGATAACCCTTCAGGTTCTCAGCGAACTCCTTGTCGAGCAGAGCGGTGGTATGAAGATCATATTCCATCAAGCCATCGCACTCCTGATTAGGTGTATCAACTACCACCAAGGTATCTACATACCATGCGTTACCCATGGCATTCGGATTCTGCTGAACAACGGTCTCTCCCGATTGGTTATCGTTGAAAATAATATACTTAGCATTGAGCATATCAATGACTGGCCAATGCATCTTGCTGAGATGCTCATCAATCAGATCCTGATAGCGACGAAGCTTGGCAGCACTGTAGCCACCGATAGACTTCAGACGATAGGAAGTACGCGCATCATTGAAAGTGTTGGCAGCCAGATTCATGACACGGAAATTCGGGTCCTTATCACTGTCAAGAATCTGCTTCTCCCAAGGCTGCATCTTGAAAGCCTGTTCGAACGAATTGCCCTTTGAGAACATGCTATCGTTCATGTAACGCTTATCAACTGGCCACATATCAAGCAATACCAAAGCTCCAAGAGCTACGGCTAACGTAGCTGTGCGGTTGAACTTATGGCTTGAGATGTAGAAGAAGAGTAAGGCTGTTGCCAACAGGACGAAAGCAACAGATCGCCAAGCATCTGTCTGGAACATGGTTTGTCGCTGCATAACAATGCCATCGGCCAACCACTCTGGTAACTGAGCAAACATCTGTGCATCATTAGGACTGGTGAAGCCTGATGTAGTCAGCAGAGCTATGAAAATCAGAGCTATGACGATGGCACCAGCAATCAAGACCTGCTTACTCAATGGCTTGATGATCGATGACTCGGTATATTGAGCGGCATTACTAGCTGCAAGCAGGAGCGCTTCTTTCTTTGCTTCACAAAGCTGTTTCAAAGCTAAGAATCCAAGCAATGGCATGGTAACCTCTGCGATAACAAGTATGGATGACACGGCTCGGAACTTGTTATACATAGGAACAAGGTCGAAGAAGAACTTGGTCAGCGGCATCCAGTTGTGACCCCATGACAACATGACAGAAAGAAGTGTTACCGCCAGAAGTGCCCACTTGTAAGGACCTTTGACGATGAGCAACCCTAAGACAAAAAGGAAACATACAACAGCGCCCATATACACTGGTCCTGCAGTAAAAGGCTGTGAACCCCAATAGGTTGGCAAGCTCTGGCAGAACTGTTCTGCCTGTTTTTTCTGCACGCCATTGTCAACCATCAGATCATAAAGAGGGCTATCTGCACCAACATTATAATTTGATGAACCTCCCATATAGTTCGGGATCAGGAACGTCCAACACTCATCTATGCCATAGCTCCAGGCTGTGGCATAATCAAGGTCGAGGCCCTGAGTCTTATTCTCCTGATCATTCTCCTTATTGAGGTCAGAACCGCCTCCTCGCATCGTCTCCTGTGCATACTCCAGATTTGAGAACGTAGCAGCTGTACCTGTGCCAAGACCAATGCCAAAGGCAGCAGCGAACAAAGCCGTACTGATACCAAATGCCTTCCAGGCCTTAGCTGTAATAGCATTGAAAAGTTCTGCCAGCCAGAAGAATCCGAGAATGAAACACATATAATATGACATCTGAGGATGTGGAAAAAAACCCACAGCAGAGCAGATCATCGTCATACAGATACCCGTCTTACGATGGCCATGGTAGATCAGATAGAAACCAGCGATCACCGCTGACATCAAGGCCAAAGTAGAAGTTTTGCTGTGGTGATTCGCACCAATGATAATGAAGAAATAGCTACTGAAAGCTATGGCCAATGCACCTACGATGCTGAGCCATTTATCGACCTTCATGCTTCGGAGAAGCGCGAAGAACCCTAAACAATAGAGCAGGACGATCGCGATAACGTTGCTGTGTCCCCAGAGGAGGACATCGCGAAGGAACTGTGTCCATTTCTGCGCTTCGAACTTGCCACCACCAATCTGATAGTTTGGCATACCTGAGAACATAGAACCCGTCCACCAGGTACGATTACCCGTTTCCTGATAATACTGCACAGCTTCATGAACGGCTGCTCTACCTTGAACACCATCGGAGGTAGCAATCACTTTGCCATCGAGCACAGGTGACATATAGACACATGCAACGACGGTAAACACAAACAGAGCTACCAGATAAGGCCAGATTTTCTTTAGATAATTCATATTTTTGTATTTTTTCTTCTATATCAGTTCTTTCAATGCCTGAGCCAAACCTTTCTTAAGGTAAATGATCCACATGGCGAAATTATACTGTTCTAAATGAAGGGATTCATATTTTCGGTCCTGCTTCATTGCGCGAAAAGCCTGCATCAGCTTATTGGCAGCAGAGAGCCTTTGCCTGTATTTCTTTCGACTCTTCCTTGTGGTTAACGAATCAGGATGCACATTATATATATATAATGGTTCGTCAACGCAAGCTATGGTTTGTGCCAA
>DCIF01000053.1:584-3350 GCA_002315795.1 Bacteroidales bacterium UBA1733 | reverse complement strand
TTCAGCGCTGCAATGATCCAGATATAGAACGGCATCACCTCATAAAAGAGGTTGTCCTGATAAGTAAGACAGAAAAAATTTCCTTCACGCAGCGACTCAGTGGCACAACTGACATAGCGCAATTCAGTGGCCGGCGAGAAGTCTCGCAGAAGCAATGCTGGCAACAGTGCCAACAAATAAGGCCAATATTCGCGAAATAGCTGTTTCATACGTTCAGATCGCTAGTCATTATAAATCGATTATTCCTCTTCTTCCTTGCAGAACAACTTAGCAAGGAAGGCAACCAGCACCGTCATAACCGGACTGATCCAACAGAAGAAAGCAAAGGGCGCATAGGCCAGTGTAGTAACACCTAATACGGCCGATTGTGTCATGCCGCAGGAATTCCAAGGAATGAGCACAGAGGTCACCGTACCGCCATCTTCCAGCGTACGGCTCAGAAGCTTACCTGGCAAATGAAGTCTCTTATAGGCCTCGCCATACATCTTACTGGGCAGAATAATAGCCAGACACTGATCGCCTGTTGTGACATTAAGGAAGAAGCTGCTTATACAAGTAGTGAAAACCGTACTGACACGCCCCACCATAACCTTCAGCAGATAGCGTGTAATACAAGTCAGCATACCCGAACGTTCCATCACGCCACCGAAGCACATAGACATCAGGATGAGCCAGACTGTGTTGAGCATACCAGCCATGCCTCGTGTGCCGGTCAGAGAGTCGATAATCTCATAACCCGTCTCATAGCTTACTGGACCAAAAGCACTACGCATAGCAAAGTCGAAACTATGATTGGTAAAGACGATTACCGCACCTAACATCATGCCAATAAACAATACGATAGTAGCCGACAGACCCTTATAAATCATGTAGAACACTCCCAGCGGTATAAGCAACAACCAAGGTGAAATAAGGAAGCTCTCCTGCAAATGCTGTTGCATCTCGGAAGCAGCAGCCGAAGCATCGACACCCGCCTCTGATGCATCACCTACAAATCCTACTACCAGATAGATCACCAGCGTGATAACCACGCTTGGTACCGTTGTATAGAGCATGTTGCGGATATGCGTAAAAAGTGGTACACCAGCAGTTGAAGAGGCCAAATTGGTAGTTTCGCTGAGTGGAGACATCTTATCGCCAAAATAAGCACCACTGATGATGGCACCTGCCACCCACCAGTCTTCCATGCCTAAAGTGCGACCAATGCCGATGAGACCGATACCAATGGTTGCAATGGTCGTCCACGAAGAACCAATACAGAGACTTACCAGTGCACATAACAGACAAGCAGTTATCAGCAGCCAACGAGCTGAGATGACATCCAAACCGTAATAGATCATTGTTGGAATGATACCCGCATGCATCCAGGTACCACATAGACCACCCACCATCAAGAGGATGAGATTGGCTGGCATGGTGCGGCTGATACTCTCGACCATAGCCTTTTCCAGATCTTCCCACTTCTGTCCATAGCACAGCATAGCGATACCAGCTGCCACTGCCGTTGAAAGCGCAAGCACAAGCTGAGAAGGGCCAGAAAGCATGCCGTCGCCATAGATGGTCACACTCAGGCTCAGCAATCCGATAAGCAGAATAACAGGAATCAGCGAGATTCCTATCGATGGATTCTTCTGAGGGTCAGCCATGGTTAAAACTGGAAATTCTTAGGAATAGGAAGTTCAAATCGCAGATTCTCACGTGTTACCGGGTGAATAAACTGCAAAACATAGTTATGCAGCATCAATCGGCCACACGGATTGCTCTGTGCTCCATATTTCTTGTCACCAGCAATCGGACAACCCAGATCGCTCATGTGCACACGGATCTGATTCTTTCGGCCTGTCAGAATCTGGATATCAACCTGGCTATAATCACCAGCCGTCTTTAGCACTTTATAACGGGTAACAGAGAGCTTTCCTTGAGAAGGATCATTCGTCGAATATACTTTCATGGCCGAATTCTCTGCCAGATAGCTACGCACCTCCCCTTCTTCTTTTTCCGGACAGCCTTCGCAGATGGCCAGATAACGACGTTCTACAACATAAGTAGACCAGGAGTCTCGTAACATCTGCTGCACCTGACTGTTCTTTGCAAAAATCAGAATACCGCTGGTATATTGATCCAGACGATGACATACGAAAGCATGACTACGACCATCCTGTGCATAGACATATTCATCGACGATCTTCTGCGCAGTCTTCTCCCGACGCTGAGGTCCAGTCGGAACTGTAAGCAAACCAGATTGCTTCTCTATGACAATAAGATCAGGATCTTCATAAATCAGCTTCACCATACGGTTGGTAAGCGATGCAAACGGGCGTGAGAAGTTGATCACTACCTCATCACCATGCTGCAATTGTTCATCAAACTGGGTAGTGGTCTGTCCGTTATGCTGCACCTGGCTGTGTGCCAGATAAGATTTGATTTCAGAGCGACTACGTGGTGCCAATGTCTGCAGCAGGAAAGGCAGCAGCTGTCCTGGCTCATCTATAATATAAGACTCAATATAGTCAGGTTTTGGTGCACCTCGATGGCCTTTTTTATTATATCTCATATTGTTTCAATTGGGTCTAAAAACTATTGTATGAAGAGGCCTTGAAAGCCAAACACGCTGCAAAGATACACTTTTTTTGGAAATTATTTGGAAGATTCGGAAAAATTTCGTACTTTTGCAGCATTATTTATTAGAATTCGCTTAAAAATATATATGAAGAACAAGAAAATGCACAAAGAAGGCGCCACGACAATAGCAACGTTCCTGGCGTT
>DCIF01000053.1:0-515 GCA_002315795.1 Bacteroidales bacterium UBA1733 | reverse complement strand
GCCATTCTGGTGCCTTTGACTATCATATTTCTCATTGTGGTCAATTTCTTCCGTTATCCTGAGCGCACCTTCAAAGGAGATGAACTGCATGACGTCATTGCGCCAAGCGATGGCACCATTGTCACCATTGAGGAGGTCTTTGAACCTGATTATTTCAAGGAAAAGCGAATTCAGATAAGCATCTTCATGTCTGTGTTCAATGTGCACGCCCAGTGGTGTCCGCTCAACGGCATTGTCATGAAGAGTGAACACGAAGATGGCCGTTTCAAAAAGGCTAATCTTCCAAAATCAAGTACAGAGAACGAGCGTTCTACCATCGTCATCAAGAGCGATGCAGGCCCTATCATCATGATGCGTCAGGTTGCTGGTGCTGTGGCTCGTCGTATTGTAACCTACCTCAAGGCAGGCGACAAGAGTGAGGTCAATGGCGAATTAGGCTTCATCAAGTTCGGTTCGCGCATTGATGTATTCCTACCGCTCGATGCTGAAATCTGCGTTAAGATGAAGCAGTCTGT
>DCIF01000030.1:9101-12481 GCA_002315795.1 Bacteroidales bacterium UBA1733 | reverse complement strand
GCAGTGTCGATGGTAAAGATGGCATTGGATAAACTCTCTGAGGAGGATATCGTAGAGCTCGATGAGGAGAAGAAAGCTGCGATGGTGAGCAACCTGCTCGTTGTGCTCTGTGCAGATGAACCTGCACAGCCGGTCATCAACTCTGGAACACTAAATCACTGATTATCAGTCTTTTCGATACCCGCTATTATATTACTGAAGAAAAGAAACTTCTGATCAAGGTAAGTATCGTTTAATTCGTATTTATTAGATGGCCAAGAAAGAAGGAACCACTAAAAGCTTTGTGCTTCGTGTTGATGGAGCCACGATGGATGCTCTTGAAGCATGGGCTGCCGATGAGTTTCGTTCGGTCAATGGCCAGATACAATGGATATTGGCCGAAGCGCTCAAAAAGAATGGAAGGCTTAAGAAGTCTGCAACATCTTAAAATGTCAAACATCAAGTAACAAATATCACTACCTTCGCCAGCAGTGTGCCAAAGCGAAGTTCGCCATCTTCGGAAATGATAAATTTCTGGTACATAAGTGTGCCTGGTTACCACTGATTGAATGGAACTTTGCAAAGCTGTGAGTTATAGTAGCGATGATCGCCGGTCACCTCTTTCCCCACCCAGTCAGGCAATGTGAAACGGGTATCTTCTGATGGCACTTCCAGCTCTGCTACAACAAGCCCTTCATTGTCGCCATGAAACACATCTACCTCCCAATGCAGACCTTCTACAGGAGTCCCGTCTGGTAGGGTAGCGGTGCATGGCTGTCCGTCGGTATCTTTGCAATTCAGATGATCTATGACATAACGGTGTTTCTCTATCTGTGGTTGTGCACACATCAGTGTGAGTTGCTGCTGTGCATCGGCGACAGGGATCTCGTATTCAAACTCATGACGTGAGAGACCGACGGCATGGTCCTTCAGCGTGATGAATGCGTGTTCTCCTGCAATGCGTACACGAACAGTCATGCCATTGACCGTGGGGATGTAGCCTTGTCGGTAGTAAGTGCCCTCGGCTAAAGTCTGATATCTATTGGATGTCACGAGGAACTTATGTTCAATTTCTTTTCCCATGCTTTGAGTTCGCGTTAAAAAAAATATGTTCTATAACATGTTTTTGTTCAAAATTTCTTCAAAAATATGTTTTACAACATCTTTAGTTAATTTTTCTGCCAATATATTTGGAGGTTTTGAAAAATAGGGTTATCTTTGCACCAAGAAAAATATATAAATTGATGGCAATAAAATTATAGTCTTAAGTCTTACATCAGTAACACAAATATGGTAGGTCCTGCTCGGTATGAGTCGGACCTATTTTTTTGTCTGTGTTTTGTGGGTAAGAAGACAAGGATCAGCTATTGACCAGCTTCAGAATATCTTTATGGATTTTCCTGATCTCGTCATACTCGCCAAAATAGAGCTTGCTGGTGAGTTCCTTTTCAAACCGCTTGTTGAACTTCTGTCCCTGTGCGATGAGCATGTCATAGAGCTGGTGTCCACGCACGAAGAGATAACAGTTGTCACGGTGCACACCTTGCGCATTGCAACGCGCCTCATACCATGTAGTGTCGGCATCGGGATAGGTCTTCATCAAATACTTTAGAAGCTTTGAGGTGCGTTGTTTGAGCACACGAAGCACAGAATCTCCATTATTATAAATAGATCGTTGACCCAGAGGAAGTGCTATCAGATGGTGGAAGACCTTCTGCGGGAAAGCATTTTCGCCCACTTCCTGCAGATATAGCTGCCACACCATCAGGGGATAGACAGTGCGGGAATATTCTTTGAGGAATTTTTCGAACGAGAACTCCGGGAGCTTTACTGGTTCTGTCTCTTGTGCGGCTTCCTCTTCCTGTGCAGGGTGCTTAGGTTTGGGGATGTCTTCAGGAGCAGCAACCTCAATGGCCCGCTGGCAGTTCTTATAATAGCAGAAGTGGTTTTCGAAACTATAGGTATAGGTCTGCAGGATGTAGTGATCTGTATCTATGCCGTCTTCTTCGGTCAGATAGCGGTAATCTGAGTCAATGGCAATCCAGAAATGACGATCGAGAAAGTCGCGGTACTGTAGACACTGTGTGCATCCCGCAGTCATGAAACCACTGGCACTTCTGCTTGAAGCAATGTAGCGGAATTTCTTGCCAGGACAGGCTTCATTGAGCACTTTCTTCCAGAAGATCTCATCATTCTTATTCTCGATGTGAATGGCCGCAACAGCACCGGTCAGACGTAACTCTGCCTTGAAGCGCTTAGCTGCACTTTCGTAAAAGTCGTGCTTCTCGCTTCTTGTGAGATGCTTTTGGGGTTCGAGATTCATGGATTTTCAAGGATTTGAACTTCGGAAACTTATACTGCCAGCGAGATGTTGTGCTCTGCTGCCATGTTGCGCATATTGATAATGGCATAGCGAACGCGTCCCAGCGCTGTATTGATGCTTATCTGCAGTTTGTCGGCAATGTCTTTGAACGACATTTCCTCATAGAAACGCATACGGATGATCTCCTGCTGGTTCTCTGGCAGAAATTTGATAAGCCTGCGCACGTCACGTAGCACCTGATCGTAGGATACACGGTCTTCGAGCGACTGGTCGCAGAGGTCTTTGTCGTTGAAAATATCATAGCCAGCATCGGTAGGACTGATAAACTGGGCATTCTGCTCCTGTCTATAGATATCGACAATCAGATTATGCGCTAATCTGAAAAGGAAGCCCTGGAAGCGGCCTTTCTCATTATATCGCTTACTCTTGAGGGTGACAATGACACGGGTGAAGGTGTCCTGAAAGATGTCTTCAGCGACTTCGCGGTTCTGTACTACCATGAAAATGTAGTTATAGAGCTTATCCTTATAACGGTCAAGCAACTCATCAAATGCCTCATTCTGCCCCTCGGAGAAGAGCTTGATCAGCATGTCATCAGAAAGATTTTTCATCTTATGATCTACTTTAATATTATTATAGAGTAGATTTGTTTCGATAGGCGATATCTTTTTTGTGTATATAATAATAGCTTCTGGAGTGCAAATATGGTGCTTTTTTTTATATGTTGGTAAAGAAAACTGTAAAAAATGTTGTTTTTTAGTGCTTTTTTCAAAAAAGAGTAGATTTTTTTACCAACTTACACAATAAATCTGTAAATTTGCAGATAGAATTAAATCATTCTTATACTAGATCACAAAGTTATAAAACTTTTTAATTATACATTATTATATATGAAACCTACACTCTTTGTTCTTGCTGCCGGTATGGGCAGCCGCTATGGTGGACTTAAGCAGCTCGATGGTCTTGGACCTAATGGTGAGACAATCATGGATTATAGTATTTATGACGCTATACAGGCCGGTTTCGGTAAGGTAGTCTTCGTAATTCGTCGCGTATTCGAGCAGGATTTCCGTGAGAA
>DCIF01000030.1:0-9005 GCA_002315795.1 Bacteroidales bacterium UBA1733 | reverse complement strand
CCAGAAGGCCGTGAGAAGCCATGGGGTACTAACCATGCCGTACTGATGGGTAAGGACGCTATTAAGGAGCCTTTTGCCGTGATCAATGCAGATGACTATTACGGAAGTGAATCTTTTAAGGTTCTGGCCGACTATCTTACCAGCATCGAAGGTACTGAGGGTAAGTATGCTATGGTTGGCTATCGTGTATGTAACACGCTTTCTGAGGGTGGTACAGTGGCTCGTGGTGTATGTGAGACCAATGCTGAGGGCTACCTCACCAAGGTTACTGAGCGTACCAAGATCCTGCGTGAAGAAGATGGCGTGATCCGCTTTATTGAGGAAGAGGGTAAGTCTCCGTTGGCCGAGAACACACCTGTCTCTATGAATATGTGGGCATTGACCCCAGATTATTTCCGTCATTCTGAGGAGTATTTCATTGAGTTCCTTAAGGAGCACGGCCAGGAGCTCAAGTCTGAGTTCTTCATCCCACTGATGGTCGATGTCCTCATCAATTCTGGCAAGGCTACCTGCAAGGTGCTCGATACCCCATCAAAATGGTTCGGTGTTACCTATGCCACTGACCGTCCGGCTGTAGTGGCTAAGTTCAAGGAACTGCACGATAGCGGATTGTATCCTAATAAGTTGTTCTAAAGTCCCCAAAATCTCCAAATATCTCCAACCTCCCAAAATATGAGTTCTCTTCACATCACAGACATCATCATTGAAAGCATGTGGGGCGATACCACCCTTGAGTGGCATGGCCTTGACCCTGGTGTCAACATCGTTGTCGGCCAGAACGGTTTTGGTAAATCTACTATGCTCAACCTCATACGTGCTGTGCTGGTGAAGGACGAGAAGTTTGTCAAACAGCTCAAGGCTAAGGTCACCATCAAGACGACAGAAGGAGAGATGTCTTTTGATGGTAAGCAGATGGCGCATAAACCTTCGTTTGGCGGCTATGATGGCTTGTCCAGTTTCTATTACGTCAACACGTTCGATGTGCCTGCCAGCAAGAAATCGTCGCTCTCTCAGCTGGGATTAACCCTCGACCAGGTGCTTTATCAGCGCAATCCGGAGGTCTTCTCTTTCTCAGATTATCGTCTGGGAATGCTTAAGGATCTTCGATCGGCATTGTCAAAGCAGGAGCGTATTGATAAGTTCTTTGAACTCATTAATTCTCTCTTTGTCAGCACCGGAAAGACCATTGAGATTGACGATAAGAATCGTGTCATCTTCCGCAAGGGAGACATGATTATTGAGATGGAGCGTCTCTCAGCAGGAGAGAAGCAGATTCTGCTGCTCCTCTTTACGCTTTTCCTGATGGAAGACAAGCCAACTGTGCTCTTGCTCGATGAGCCAGAGATCTCACTTCATATAGAATGGCAGGACAAGCTGATCTCGCTTATGAGCGAACTCAATCCTAACTGTCAGATCATCATGACCACCCACTCGCCGAACATCTTTGCCGATGGCTGGGAAGATAAACTCACTTTCATCAGCGATCTGGTGGTTCCGAAGGAATAAAAGACGCTTCAAGAATTCTTGAAGTACTTTCATTGATCAACGAAGGGACGTCCTACAAGCAGGATGTCCCTTCGTTCTTGTCTGAAAGGACTTCGCATTTTCGAAAAGTCCGTTTCTTCTCACGAAAACGGACCTCGCACAATTGCGAAGTCCGTTATTTATGAAAGATATTATTATTCCAGATTACTTCTTAAGGATGTAAACGGCAAATGCCTTTGCCTGAAGTTCAACACTCAGTGTCTGGCCATCCACGTTGAGAGCGGTCTCTTTGGGTGTAATCTTCTCTGGTTCATCAAGCGTATTCTCAGCATCCATCTCAGGATATGCCAAGAGAATCTGCTTAGCTGACTGGAACATCTGATTCTTCTTCATGCCCTGGAACTGCAGATTGAGGGTCTGAGCCTCGTCACCTACGTTGGCAACCTTAACAATGTAAGAATCGGTCTCCTTGTCATAAACAGCACTTGCGAAGAGACCGTTCTGATCAGCATCGCCTGCGACGGATTTCTTGTTCATGGTCAGCGGGAGTACGTTGCTGCCCTTGTAGTGGCAATAGAGCTGCTGCACATAGTAAGATACCGACTTGAATGAACGGAGATTGTCAAACCAGATCATGTCAGGACGCCACTGCCAACCCTTGATGTGTGCAAAGAGAGGAGCATAAGTGGCCATATGAACGATGTCGGCATTGCGCTCAATACCCGTCATGTGTGCTGCTTCAAGAAGGGAGGTGTAGAAGTGATTCCACTTCTTGCCATCGCCGTGGCAAGCATATTCGCCAGCAAATACTTTTGGACCCTTACGGTCATAGTTGTCATAACGGTGGCCATGGCTGAGGAACCACTGTTCGTTGCGGTAGTAGTGCTCGTCATAGAGATCTACCTTGAGCTCCTTCATGCGTGGCTGGAGGAGATCGAAGTCCCAACCCTCTGAGTTAGGTCCGGTTGTACCGATGAGCTTGAGGTCTGGATAAGCCTTGCGGAGAGCATCGTTGAATTTCTTCAGTCGTGCGGTGAAAGCGTTGTTAGGTCCGCCATGTGCCTCATCATAATCCCATTGCTCATTACCGACACCAAGATACTTGAGGTTGAATGGCTCTGGATGTCCCATCTCGGCACGCACCTTACCCCACTTGCTGTCAGCAGGACCATTAGCGAACTCTACGAGGTCAAGTGCATCCTGGATGTATGGATCAAGATCGTCGATAGCGACATGCGCCTTTGCTTCATCCTGAATCTCGTTCTGGAACTGGCAGGCAAGACCACAAGAAATCACAGGAAGTGCCTCACAACCAAAGTCCTCACAGAGCTGGAAGTACTCAAAGAAACCAAGACCATAGGTCTGATGATACTCAGGATAGAGACGGTATGGGAAGGTGTTCTCCCAGCGGTTCTCGTTGAGTGGACGGTTCTCGACAGGACCTACTGAGTTCTTCCACTGATAGCGCTGCTCAAGGTTGGTACCCTCCACGATACAGCCGCCAGGGAAGCGGAAGACGCCAGGATGCAGGTCACAGAGCGCCTGAGCCAGGTCTTTGCGCATACCGTTCTCACGACCCTTCCAGGTATCGGTAGGGAAGAGGCTGACGTGCTCAATGTCGATGCTGTTCATAGGTGCCCAGAAGTCGCGACCTGCCTCAGGACGGAGGAAGAGGCGGAGGTGTGAATCCTCGATGGTGATAGGCGACTTGAGAGTGAGGGTGTACTTCTTCCACTCCTTGCCGGTGATGGTGATCTCCTGTGAGGTGAACTCCTGATGCTCGCCCATGGTGTCGTTGTCAACCAGCTGTACTTCGAGCACACCACTGCCACCTTCTGGTACACGTGCCCAGAGAGAGAAGCGATAGGTAGCGTCCTTCTTGACCGAAATACCGAAGAAACCTTCGTTCTCGATGCCGGTGCGCTTGTGTGGGTGACCAGGGTCGGCAAGGCGTACATAATGTGGATTCTTGTCGAAAGGACCACCCTGGTTGAGCACTTCGAATTTGCCGAAGGCTGTCCAACCCATGAGGTTCTGTGGAAATTCGAACGAGCGGTTCTTGATCATCTCGGCATAGAGGCCACCATCAGCTGCGAAGTTGATGTCCTCAAAGAAGATACCGTACATGGTCTTCTGGATGGGTGCGCCCAACTTCTTGGTTTGGATGACCATGTCGTTGGTAGCTGCCTGTGTGCTCAATGCTGCGGAGCCTAAGGCTAAGGTGGCCAGCAGGGTCTTGTAGCTAATCATACTGTGTGAGAATATTTGTTAATAGATAAAATGAATAATCAACCGTGTTGTGTGTGCGGAATCATGCGATCATTGACCGATTTAGATCCTGAATTACTGCTTCTGATACTCAGAAGGTGTGACACCGAAGACCTCCTTGAACGATGAACGGAAATAGGCCATATTGCTGAATCCGCAGCGGTAAGCCGCTTCTGAGACATTGCAGTGACCAGAGCGCATCAGTTCGGCGCTGTGCATGATTTTTACTTTACGTATGAATTCAGCACCGGTCAGTCCGGTCAAAGCCTTGATCTTTCGATAGAGTGTTGAATGACTAATGTGCATTGACTGTGCCAGGTCTTCCATGCGTATGCTGTCTGTCTCAATGTGTTCAATGATGTAAGCATTCACATCGCGTAGGAAGTTCTGGTCATACACACTCAGCGAAGGAACTGAAGATTCTTCTTCTGCTGCGACTACTGTGGTAGCTGTTGAAGCCACAGAGTGTGTATTGATCCAGGCAACCAGTCGTGTACGTGCCGTGATCATATTCTGCAGACGTGTGCGGAGCATCGTAAGGCTGAATGGCTTTGTTAGATAACTGTCAGCACCGTCAGAGTAACCTTCTATCTGATCTTCGGCCGTATCTTTTGCCGTGAGCATGATGATAGGAATATGACTCGTGCGTATATCATTTTTCAGCTTGCGACACAGGGTGTTGCCGTTCATAACAGGCATCATAAGGTCTGTGATCACCATGTCTGGCATGTGCTCAAGGGCCAGGTCAAGGCCTTCCTGTCCGTTGTGTGCACGCAGAATCCGATATTCAGAACTCAGAGAGTCGGACATAAAGTTCAGAATCTGGAAATCATCTTCTACCAGCAGAAGTAGCGGACGATTATCATCTTCTACTATCACTTCGGCCAACGAATTCTCTTCGGCTTGCTGCGACATAGACTGACTCAGTGCATGCATAGCGTCAGGATAGGTCTCATTGCCGTTGAGCGTAACTGTGAACGTAGTGCCTTCACCCTCGGTGCTCTCTGCTTTGATCGTGGCTTTATGAAGCTCGGTGAGAGAACGTACGATAGAGAGTCCGATACCCGTGCCAGAGGCCTGATGAGGTCCACTGACCTGGTAATAGCGGTCAAAAATGCGAGGTAGAGCCGAAGCCGGAATGCCATAGCCGGTATCACTCACAATGATGTCGACAAACAGCTGACCCTCTTTCGTGTACTGTCGTTCCTGCAGGCGTACTTCTCCCTTAGGAGTATATTTCATTGCATTTGACAGCAGATTGGTGAGAATAATGCGTATTGTATCAGCATCAAAAAGTATGTCCTGCCCATTTTCTTCCACCTCGACCAAAATATTGAGTTGTGGATTAGTATTCAGCTCGATGAATGACTGTCCGACCTCCTTGATCAGTTCTCCCAGATTACCTGAGCTGACCTTGAGGAATTGATTATGAGTCTCTGACTTGCGGAAGTCAAGCAGCTTGTTACAAAGGTCTGTAAGGCGGTGTGAACTATCATAGACCAGCTGTATTCGCTTCTGGTCGGCAGGAGAGAGGTGATTGTCTTGCAACAGTTCTTCCAGCGGTGCCTGGATGAGTGTCAGTGGCGTCTTGAGCTCGTGGGTGACGTTGGTGAAGAACTGCAGACGCTCTGCATTATTCTGGTGTTCAACGAGATTCCTGCGTCGCTCCAGTTCAAGCTGAGAAGCCAGTTTGACACGATAGAGATAATGGCGCACCCCGATATAGATGATTCCTGAAAGAAGCAGCACATACGCAATCTTGGCCCACAGTGTCCACCACCATGGCTGGTGGATGATGATCTTGGCCCTGACAATCATCTCTTCTGACCAGGGATATCCTTTGAGGCGTGAGCGAATGCGTATGTTGTAATTTCCTGGCTGCAGATCACGGAAAGTGACCGCATTCTGTGTGCAGAGCTCCCAATCACGGTCGATTCCTTCAATCTGATACCCATATTCCAGATAGCGTCTGACCGCATAATCCTCAGATCCGAAATAGAGACGGAAGTCGTGTTCCTCTGGCGTGAAATGGAAAATGCCAGTAGCATCAGCTTGAACGATATGCCGCATCGAGCTTTGCTCTCCACTCTTCATGCCTTCTACCATAAGCAGGTTGAAAGAGAGGGGAGGACGGCTCTCTGTAAGACTGTCAGGATAGCATAGGCAGAGGCCCTGCGAAGACGTGAAAACCAGTCCTCCATCATCCTGTAGTACTGCGCCACCACTCAGATTGTTGACTGGCACGAAGTCTTTCTGATTGTAGTTGTAGATGAAGTGCTTTTCATAGTCAAGCATCGAAATGCCGTTTTTGGTTGACATCCAGATGTTTCCCTTACGGTCTTCCAGTATGGCCTGTATATTTGTATCCTGCAATCCATCGGGGTAGCCATAAGTCACATACAGTTCAGGGTAACGGGTGTGCGGTATGCAACAAGGTCCATCGGGAGTTGACATCCACAATCGATCATGACTGTCAATCTTCAGATGCTGTATCGAGTTCGTGAAGAAACCTGTCTGCACAGATAAGTGTTTGATCAGCTGCTGGTGATCGTCAAACAGATACAAGCCGTTCTCGTAAGTGGCCACCCAGAGCTTTCCCTGTTTGTCTCGTCTGACACCATGCACTGATTGGCTTTTCAGTACTTCATTCAAGAACTGGCATTCCACGGCATAGCCATTCTGTAGTGTATAGACACCTTTTGAGGTCGTGATCCAGAAAGTGCCGTTGTTCTCCTTATAAAAGGTGATAGCATCAATACTCTTGCCATCAGGGGTAGTTATCTCGTTGATCCTTCCGGTCAGTTTGTTATAAGATAGCATCTGGTTCTTCACAGCCAGATAAAGCAGGTCTCCGCCATTGCCATTGATAGAGAGTACAATACCATAGCGGTTGCCTCCAGAAGAAAGGTCAATGTCATGTACGCACTTTGTGCCATTATAGGCAAGGAGATGATCACGAGAGCCGTACCAGATCAGAGAACCATCATTATAGATTCCCCATACAGGGGATTTGCTGAACTTGCGGAAAGGAGGCGCCAGGTGGCTGATAAACTCTATGCCATTGCCCTTACTGCCTATCCAGATATTATTAAAGCGGTCCTGGTAGATAGATTCAATTTCCTCAAACAGAGTGAGTTCTCCCTCTGTTTCAATAGGTTCTAACTGCTGTGTTTCCAGATTTACGCAAAGCAGGTCATCTTGCATAATGAGCCAGAGATACTGGTCATTGATCTCCTGGATACCCATGATTTCCTGATTACCTGTGGGTGCAAAAAATCCGAGATGACTGACTCCTGGCTGGTAATACCAGAGGCCTGCATCCGAGGCAAGCCAGATACGTCCGAAATGATCCTTGTGCACATTATTGATCGTGACGTTCTGACCCTCTGCCTCGGAAGTGCTGAGTGGCGTGAGTACGTGCGTGCGTGCATTTAAAACATATGCACCACCCATGTGTGTGCCTATGATCAGATTCCCATTACCATCATCTGCGCCACTGCTGAAATATGGATTGACTTCTCCCAGTTTCACCGGCGTAAGTTCACCCGTATTAGCATTGGCCAGCATGATGTTATCAGGGCTGATAATCCAAAGGAGGTGATTACCTGCCGGAGTAATGTCAATCACGTTCGAGAGTGAATTGTCGGCCACATTATAGTTGACAATCTCCCCTTTATCCGGGTTGATACAACCCAGGCCTGCACCTTTTGTGCCCACCCATATCAGATCTGTCTCTTCGTCATGCCACAGGCAGTTTATCACGTTTGCGCTGAGTGCTGAGTTTGAAACATTGTAGGTACTGAATACATTACTAATATAAGAGTAGAGGCCCGATTTAGTGGCAATCCATACTCGACCTTTATTGTCGAGGGTGATGTCACAGATATAGTTGTTCGACAGACCTTCATTGATCAGGATATGCTCGGTGATATAGTACTGCGCCTGACAGGTCATAGCGCGGAGCACCGTCAGCAGTGTGACCAGTGCACCGAGATAAAAACGTCGTGACAGGAGTTTGGTAAGCATAAGAATGAATATATCAGTTTTGACGGTGCAAAGATATATATTAAATATGAGATGACAAAAGAAAAATCTGGCGAATATGCGATGCTTATCGGTCAAAGTCATACTATTTTCGGTCATGACCGAATTGTATATCCTTTTGACGAGCTGAGAATGAAGTATTTATATTTTATTAATGTATCTTTGCACCGGTAATGTTAAACACCCTATGTCTAATATCTGTTTAAATGAATCACACTGTTCTTGTTTTACTCTAGTTTTTAAAGGTATTCACGTGCAAGTGTCACAATTACTGGCCTTCTTTTAGCCCTCTCTAGTTGGGCACTTGCACTTTTTAACTTTCGCAAATCACACAATAACTAATATTAATAAACATTCAACATGCAAAAACAACGAATCTTAATGATGCTGAGTCTTGGCCTCATGAGCGGTTTGGCAGTAAGCCCTATTCCAGCTCTGACCACAGTCTCAGTGGCACAGGCTCAGTCAAAGACCCTCAAGGTCACTGGCCAGGTTGTTGACGATCTTGGTGAGCCTCTCATGGGAGCTTCAATCAAGGTGAAAGGTACCTCCAACGGTACTGTGACAGATCTCGACGGTAACTTCGAGCTTAACGTAGCCGGCAACGCCGTTCTCGAAGTGAGCTTCGTAGGTTTCCAGGGCAAAGAGGTGGCTGTTAACAACAAGACCATGCTCGGTGTCATCACTCTTCAGAACGACGACAAACTCCTCGAGCAGGTTGTAGTCGTAGGTTACGGTACTCAGAAGAAGGCCGACCTCACCGGTTCTGTGTCTATCGTTAATGCTGACGAGCTCAAGCGCAGCTCAAACTCTAACATCTCTACCATGCTCGAGGGTAAGGTTCCTGGTGTACAGATTACCTCTGACGGTCAGCCTGGCGCAGATCCTTCTGTTCGTATCCGTGGTATCGGCAGCTTCGGTTCTACCGCTCCTCTCTATGTCATCGATGGTGTGCCAATGGGTACTTCTATCCGCGACTTCTCTCCAAACGACATTGAGACCATCCAGGTACTCAAGGACGCTGCAGCAGGTGCCATCTATGGTTCACGTGCAGCTAACGGCGTTGTCATCATTACCACCAAGAGCGGTAAGAAAGATCAGCCAATGCGCCTTGACTATAAGGGCTACTTCGGTATTGATAAGATTTCTAAGGACGTTTACGACGTTATGGATGCTTCACAGTATAGCCAGTACCTGGGTGAGGCTTG
>DCIF01000125.1:264-5199 GCA_002315795.1 Bacteroidales bacterium UBA1733 | reverse complement strand
GCATAGAGGTTGGTGCGGATGAAATTGGCAAGGTTGAACCTGTCATTTGCCGAACGAACCACCATTGGACGACCTTCTGCCAGACCAGTCACAGGTTCTCCAGAGATATAGTTGTATGCCAGTACACCACCACAATCAGCATCACCCTTCAGCGCGTTGTTGTAGAGGAGACCATAGACCTGATTCATATCTACTGGTACACCAAGCAACTCCTGATATTCCTTAAAGAGCTTGACCCATGCATTGATGTCTGAGGTACAGTTATTACAGTGCACCATAGCTACGAGACTTCCATCTGGAGTCGTAACCATATCGATCATCTCATTTGGTTTGCTNNTCTCAAGAACGATCATTGAGAAAGATGATGTGCCTGCAGAGACGTTGCCAGTGCGCTGCTTTACGGCATTGGTAGCTACCATGCCAGTGCCAGCATCACCTTCTGGTGGACAGAATGGGATGCCTGGCTGCAAGTGGCCAGAGATATCAAGGCGCTGAGCACCATGAGGAGTCAGGAAGCCTGCTTTTTCACCAGCGCA
The DNA here is from genome assembly GCA_002315795.1 of Bacteroidales bacterium UBA1733. The sequence goes on along the minus strand of DCIF01000125.1, from coordinate 4,663 downwards.
GATACACTTTGGAAGGATTTCCTCCAACTTCCAAGGGAATCCCTTAGGAGCGATGAGGTTGTCGAACTTCTGTACCATCTCTGCATTGTAGTTCTTGGTCTCAGGATCGACAGGAATCATACCAGATGCATCACCGATACCAAGTACCTTCTCGCCAGTAAGACGCCAGTGGATGTAACCAGCCAGGGTGGTGAGATAGGTGATGCCAGGGACATGCTCCTCGTTGTCGAGGATGGCCTGATAGATATGTGAGATGCTCCAACGCAGTGGGATGTTGTAGTTGAAGAGTTCAGAGAGCTCTGCTGCTGCCTGGCCGGTGTTGGTATTGCGCCAGGTGCGGAATGGTACGAGGATCTTCTCTGCTTCTGAAGCTGGTGCACCATGGCTGGCAATGCCGGTAGGACCGAAGGCCATGTAACCGTGCATCATGGCCGAGATACCGATGCTTGCCAGTACCTCGATCTCACAGTCATATTGGCTCTTAACATTCTTGCGGAGATCCGCATAGCAGTCTGCCAGACCATACCAGATAGCCTCAGTAGAATAGGTCCAGATGCCATCATGCAACTGGTTTTCCCACTCATGTGAACCCTGTGCAATAGGGTTGTTATCCTGGTCGATCAGGACAGCCTTGATACGTGTTGAGCCAAACTCAATGCCCAATACAGCTTTTCCCTGAATAATAGTTTGTCTAGCGTCTAACATTTTCTTATTGTATTTACACGAATTATCATGACAATTCGTGATTGTATTTATAATAAGGATTTGTTCAAAAGATAATAAATCTCGTTATTGCGCAGCTGCTGCTTGAAGTTGCTGATGGTGGTATCCTTGTTGATGCCGATGAACTCGATGCCACACATCTCTGCGAAATCCTCCCAGTATTCTGCGGTGATGTCATAAGAGAATGCACTGTGGTGAGTGCCGCCAGCAAGGATCCATGCACCTGCACCAATCTCAAAGGTTGGCTGAGGAACCCAGAGAGCAGAAGCTACAGGGAGCTTTGGCATTGGCTTAGGCTCAATGCACTCTACGTCAGAAGTGATGAGGCGGAAGCGGTTGCCAAGATCTACGATCGTAGCCTTGCAGCCAGCACCGGTCTTTGAGGTGAAGACGAGACGAGCGGTCTCCTGCTTGCGGATGCCGATGCCGAGGAAGTGTACCTCAAGCTTTGGCTTATCAGAAGCGATGAGTGGAGTCACCTCGAGCATGTGGCTCTGGAGCGATGAAGTCTGGTTGGCGTCAAAGTTGAGTGTGTAATCCTCAAGGAATGAACAACCCTTTGCAAGACCCTGGTTCATAACCCAGAGTGTGCGGTAGAGACAAGCAGTCTTCCAGTCGCCCTCAGCACCAAAGCCGATACCCTCAGCCATCAGGCGCTGTGAAGCGAGGCCAGGAATCTGATCAAAGCCACAGAAGTCAGGAGCCGTGATATCTGCATCGCCAAGGTCATCAAAGTTGGTAGTGAATGCGGTGGCACCCTCTGCCTCGAGTACGCGACGGATCGCGATCTCTGCCTTAGCAGCATTCTTTACCTTCTCCCAGTAAACCTGCTCGCCGCACTCATCGATCTTGATAGTATAGAGTTTCTTGTATTCCTCAACGAGGGCATCTGCCTCTGCATCGGTCACCTGCTTGAAGTAATCCATCAAAGACGATACTGGATAGTAATCTACGTGGTAGCCGAGACGCTGCTCGAACTCTACACGATCACCATCGGTAACTGCTACGTTGTTCATGTTCATGCCGAACATCAGACAGCGTACGTCGTGAGCATCAGCCACACCAGCAGCTACGCGTGCCCAGACAGCAATCTTCTTCTGAGCCTCCTCGCTCTTCCAGTAGCCGACAACTACCTTGCGCTGGATGCGCATACGGGTGCAGATGTGGCCATACTCGATGTCACCATGAGCCGACTGGTTGAGGTTCATGAAATCCATATCCATGGTATCCCAAGGAATCTCTGCATTATACTGAGTGTGGAAGTGAAGCAAAGGCTTCTTAAGGCGCTGAAGGCCTTTGATCCACATCTTAGCAGGAGAGAAGGTGTGCATCCAGGTGATGACACCGGCACACTGTGGTGCGCTGTTTGCTTCGAGCATGATCTGCTCTACCTCCTTCGAAGAGTTAGCGGTACCTTTATATACTACCTTGATAGGAATGATGCCTCCAGCATTCAAGCCAGCTACCATCTCCTGCGAGTGACCATCAACGATCTTTACGGTTTCACCACCATAGAGGAGCTGAGCTCCGGTGATCCACCAAAGTTCCAAATTTTCGAACATAAGGATCCACCCTTTTCTCTCACTAAAGGTTTGTCTTCTAGCCGAAGGTTTTCAACCTTCTTTATAGCTGCGAGGACCTCCCTTATAGGTAGGGGATTTGGTAGTTTCCAAATCCTGCCGCTGGGTGGTTTGCGGTTTTCTATTAGTTAATGTATTATAGTTCAATCCATCCTTCTCTCTCGCTATGAGGGAGGGTTGGGGAGGGGCTTCTTAATGCTGCTGACCTTTCTGGCCATAATATGCATTAGGACCGTGCTTGCGCATATAATGCTTCTCGATAAGCAAAGGATTCATGGTGAGGCCTGGATTGACGCTAAAGGCGATGAAGGCCATCTTTGCACACTGCTCCATGACCTTAGCATTGTAAACTGCATTGGCAGGAGAGGTGCCCCAAGAGAATGGACCATGGTTCTTGACAAGAACAGCAGGAGTATGATCTGGGTTGATCTTTCTGATATTGAGGAATTCGTCCACAATCACGTTACCGGTTTCGAGCTCGTACTGACCCTTAACCTCTGCCTCCGTCATATCGCGAGTACAAGGAATTTCCTTGTAGAAATAATCAGCGTGTGTAGTTCCGATGTTAGGAATGTCACGGCCTGCCTCTGCAAAAGCAGTGGCGTAGGTTGAGTGGGTATGAACCACACCCTGAATGTTAGGGAATGCACGGTAGAGAGCGAGGTGGGTAGGTGTGTCGCTCGATGGATTCAAATCTCCCTCTACGACTTTGCCAGTCTCAAGGCTGACAACTACCATATCTTCCATCTTCATGACGTCATAGTCAACGCCAGAAGGCTTAATAACTACCAATCCTTTTTCACGGTCGATGCCAGATACGTTTCCCCAGGTATAGATAACAAGACCCTGACGGACGAGATCCATATTTGCATCGAATACTTTCTTTTTGAGTTCTTCAAGCATATAACAATAATTCATAATTCATAATTCAAAATTCATAATTGGCTTCGCGCGGCAAAACGCTGCGCGAAACCAATAATTATTTCAAATTATTACTTTTTGTTGATTTAATTATCGAAGTAAGTAACTTACGCAATTCATCACAATCTGACTTCAAACTCATATATTGGACTTCACTCAAATAATCTGCACCGTATAAAAGTTCCAGCCAATAGTCGGTCTCATTTGCCTCCTTAAGAGCAACCTTAAGTTTATGGACAAAATCTTCTCGACTCTCTGCATCTATTGATTCTCTTACATTTGCTCCTATACTTGTTCCTGCTTTGAGTAACTGGGTGCATATCGCATGCTCTGCAAATGAAACTTGTTTCAATAGAAACCTGACACAGTTGACAATTCTGATACCAAATTCAAGACTTTTGGTTCGGATAACATTGTCTTCTTTCATAACGGTTAGCGCGAAGCTCACTTATGAATTATGAATTCTCAATTATGAATTGATAAATATTACCAGAGTGCTGCGTAGAGGATCATAGTGATTACAGCAATGCCGAGAGCTCCCCAAGTGTAGCTCTTATCTGTATGGAAGAGCTTGAGGTCGATAGGCAGAGCCTTAGGATCCTGCTTGTCAGAATGAGCATTGCTCCAGAGCCATACACCGTTGCAGCCGACGAGAACGCCGAAGAAGATGAATGCCTGGAAGCCGATATCGTTGAGATAGTCGATAGTGTTGTTGTCAGGATCCTTCACGTCATGACCCATGCCGAGGAAGACGACAACGAATGCCATGATAATCATTGCAACACCTGCGCCACCAAGGATCTTTGCCCACTTCTCCATTGCTGACTTGTCGTCCTTCGAAGTAGCAGTAGCACTGATGAACTTCTTGTCGAGCAAAGAAACGATGATGAAGAAAGAAACGACGATGATGAAGATGTAGCCAGCACGGAACTGGAAAGGAACATCACCGAGGAATACCTTGAAGAGAACACCGAGTGGAATGGTGATGATAGCTGTCCAGACAGCGGCAGTAGAACTTGCACGCTTCCAGAGAAGACCCAGACCGAATACGGTGATGATACCTGGATAGATGAAACCAGAATACTCCTGAATGTACTGGAATGCCTGTGGAATACCACCGAGCAATGGCTTAACAGTAATGAGAGCGATAATCAGCGCTACGATAGAGGTCATAC
>DCIF01000125.1:0-200 GCA_002315795.1 Bacteroidales bacterium UBA1733 | reverse complement strand
ATACTTCTTATAGATATCCATGGTGAACAGGGTCGAAGTACTGTTGAACATAGACGCCAAAGAAGAGATGATGGCAGCAGCCAGAGCAGCGAAAGAAAGACCCTTGATACCGGTAGGAGTAAAGTTGCGGATGAGCCAAGGATAAGCGTCATCTGGGATGTTGATTTTACCCTGCAGGTTCATAGCAGCAAATGCGTCTG
>DCIF01000061.1:1085-3593 GCA_002315795.1 Bacteroidales bacterium UBA1733 | reverse complement strand
CGGCCACACTGGCACGGAGGCAGAGTGCATCGTTCTTGAGCCAGCACTTCTGTACGACAAGGCCCAGGTTGAAATACCAGCTGCGCATGCGATAGTTCATAACATCGCCCGGGGTCATGAGGTTGGCATTGCACTCCAGCTGCCATGAGTGCTTGAAGCGGAAGGCGTTGTTGAGGTCGAAGAAGCCGACTGGCTGTGTATAGCGTACCTCGCGTGTGCCCGATGCCTCACGTGGATCGGCCAAAGTCTGAGTGACGAAGAACTTCTGCACACCGGCTGTCCAGTTGGGTGACCAGCAGCCCCAGGTAGGAGAGGCCGAGAGGAACATGGCAAAGTTGCGTATGGGCACGTCCATGTTGATGTTCTTGATCAGGATCACACCCTCGTCATTATAAATGTATGACCACTGGGTGAGGGTATTGTCGCGACGCTCGTAGGCGGCAAAGAGGTTGAGCCACTTGTAGCGGACATTGACACCGACTTCCTGGATCTTCTCGTTCCTGAGCTTAGGGTCGCCCTGCTGCAATGAGTAGGGGTTGATGTACGTCATCGTCTCGCTGAGCTGCCAGTAGCTCGGGCGATGGGTCTTGATGCTGTAGCTCAGTGCTGTCTGCCATTCGCCCCACTGATTTGACCACGAGAATGAGGGGAAGAGGTCGTCAGTATAACGTGAGAGGTCGTTCTTGCTGTTGAGGCGATCTGTATAGTCGAAGCCGACGTGCTCGTAACGGACACCCGCGCTGACGTTGCCGAACGATGGGATCTGACAGGCATACTCGACGAAGGCAGCTACGTTGTTTTCCTGTACCTTTGAGTCGGTCGATGGGATGGTCGATGTACTACGGTTTTGGTTGAGCACGTCGAAGACGTAGGTGTTCTTACGTGTCACGAAGGTCATCTCGGTGCCTGCCTGCAGCTGGCCCTTCCAAACCGGATAACTCAGCACGAGCTTGCCGGCATAGAGGGTGCTGGTGGTGCGGTTGCTGCTCTCCATCTGCTGAACGACCGGATGCGGATGGATGTCGAGGTTGTCATCGGTGCCGCCAGGGGTAGTGGTCTCTTCAATCTCAGTCTCCTCACGGGTCTTGGTGGTGAGGAAATCAAGGTTGAGGTCGATGCCGAGCTTACCTGCTGTGCCGTTATAATAGGCGTTGCCTTCCCAGTTGTATGGTGTGTGGTCGCGCTCTACCTCATAGGCACTTGTATGCTCAGAATTCTGTGCATGGCCTGGGAGCTGTGGAAGGTAGGAATTGATGTCGGTCTCCTGCCACATGTCCATGGGGACGACAAACTTATCGTGACGCTCCAGACGCATGCCGATGGAATGATTGTCGGCCATCTGCCAGTTGAATCCGAGGTTGTAATCCATGCCGGCACCGCACCAGTCATTGCGCAGCCAGCTCTTCTGGTCGATGATGCGAAGCTGTCCGTTGTCGTTGAAGTAGCTCTGCTGGTTGGGGTAGCTGGTGTTGACATTGTCCCACTTCCACGCATTGATCATGCCAAAGAAATCGACCGACTTATGGCGATAGCGGAGGTTGACGGTGGCGCTGGGGTCAGCATAGCCGTAACGGAGATCCTGCTGGTGGGTGAGGTTGGCATCGAAGCCGAAGCCGGTGCCCTGGCGCTTGATGGTCTTGATGCGCACTACGGCCGAGACGGTGGCGTCGTACTGTGCGCCCGGGTTGGTGATGACTTCTACGTCCTTGATCTCTTCACTGCGGAGGCGCTTGAGTTCGTCTTTGTCATTGACCTTACGGCCGTTGATATAGAATACGGGAGTGCCTTTACCAAGTACTTCGAGGTCGTCGCCTTTCTGTGACATGCCTGGCACTTTGGCCAGCATCTCCTTGGCTGTGCCTGACTTCTCAAGAACCGATCCCTGGATGCTGGTGACCATAGAATTGCCCGTGAGCTTGGTCTTAGGCATCTGGCCCTTGACGGTGATTTCGCTGAGCAGCTGCGAATCTTCGCGCATCTGGATCTGGCCCTTGAAGTCACTCATATTTAAATATAAGGTCTCGTAGCCGATGCTCGAGATCTTGAGCAGGCCTTTGCCTTCAGGAGTGACGATGTTGAATTTGCCATTGTCATCGCTCGTAGCTCCTTGCACGAAAGTAGAGTCGGGAAGGCTCAGAAGCACCACGTTTACAAAACTCATGGGTTGCCCTGAAGCATCGGTAATCTGACCAGTAACATCAGGATTCTTGGCGGCATGTGCTGCCACACTCATTGCTGCCAGAGCAGCAGTCATCATAGAAAGTTTCATTAAAAAAATAGTTAAGTTTAGGTTTTTTGTCGGTGCAAAGTTAAACTAATTTTTTGCACGAAACAAGTTTTTGGGGCAAAAATATGCCGAAATGTGACAGAACGCCCGTTTCTGGGACGAAAAGTTAGTCGCAGTAGTCTTGGCAAAGGCCATCCAATTCTGTTCTTTGAGGTGTTTGAAGAATTTCATTGGGGTATTATTGAAGGATGTTGTTTACGCAAAGATACCACATTTTCGTA
>DCIF01000061.1:554-978 GCA_002315795.1 Bacteroidales bacterium UBA1733 | reverse complement strand
CTATCCTTTTTTTAATACTTTTTTTCTGCTGATTCTTGGCATTGAACTGTAAACTCCATTTCTTTGCAATGTGATATTAAAATGATATCAAATATTAAACAAGTATTATTAACCATATTAAACGTTATCCTATGATTACTGAAAAGAATGAGTTCGAGTTTAAGGGAGGTTCGATGAACGGTTTCCTGATGCTGTTTCTGGTGCTGGCTATGATGGCTGCCATGGTTTATTGCTTTGTTCTGAGCGTAGGTCCGAACGAAGAGTTTATCGGCGGTTGGTTCACCTTGGGCATTGTGCTGATGTTGGGTTGGATCATCGGTCTCTGTGGCTTCTCGATGCAGGAGCCTAACGAAGCCAAGGTGTTGACTTTCTTCGGCAAGTATGTAGGTACTTTCCGCACTACCGGTTTCTACTGGATCAACCC
>DCIF01000061.1:0-445 GCA_002315795.1 Bacteroidales bacterium UBA1733 | reverse complement strand
AACCCAATTATGATCGGTCTTGTTGTAGTATGGCGTCTGAAGGATACTTACAAGGCAATCTTTGATATTGATACCGATGTGACCAATCAGGCACAGGTGGGCAATGCTGCGGTGGCTCGTATGAACAAGTTTGAGAAGTTCGTAGCTGTGCAGAGCGATTCGGCACTGCGTCAGGTAGCAGGTATGTATGCTTACGACAATGACGGCAATGATGAAGATGAGGTAACCCTTCGTAGTGGTAATGAAGAAGTTAACGAGGTTTTACTGGGTAAGCTTAATGAGCGCCTTGAACAGTCGGGCCTGGAGGTCACCGAGGCACGTATCAATTATCTGGCATACGCACCTGAGATTGCTGCTGTGATGCTTCGTCGACAGCAGGCTGCTGCTATCATTACGGCTCGTGAGAAGATTGTTGAGGGAGCAGTGTCGATGGTAAAGATGGCAT
>DCIF01000121.1:29187-30908 GCA_002315795.1 Bacteroidales bacterium UBA1733 | reverse complement strand
GGACGTTCTCCGAAATGTTTTCTTGCATAGGAATCCTTCGTCTTAATAATGTAGCCATCAGTGTTCAGAAATTCATGGGTGAGTACGATGAACTTTTTGTCCTGATTCTCCTCGACATACTTTCGTGCCCAAGCTACAGCTTCTGGACGAGGAGCAAATTCTAATGCAATGATATAGAAATCCTGACCCTTAATCTTGTTGCGAACGATGATGTTGTCCATTCTGTCATTCTCAAAATAGGCAACGATATTTTCTTTTGTCTTTGTGAAATTCGAATATTGATTGAAGAGTGACGATTTTCGGTCATAGATCTGATCGCCATCAGACCAGTCATAGTCATGGTTGCCTGTAACTGGAACAAATAGTACTTTCTCTGCCAGATACTTAGAATAATTATAGAAGACCTTATACTGCCATTTCTCATTGCTGCTGGACTGATCTCCTACCTGTAGTATACAATCAATTTGATGACCGCGATTGTGCATGCCGATAATCCAATTGACCGACTTCATGAAATAGGGAGCATAATGGTCAAAATAAGTATATTCCTGAACATCTCCCATGACAACTAGGTATTCAGAGGTCTGATGAAGCGGATAATTAAAGGTGTCCTCGTAGTAATATTCCTCAAAATCCGGTCCGCATGAGGTTAATCCTAACAGCGCCAGGATACAGATACCATTTTTGATCCATGAAATCAACATTTGTTTTCTTTTGTTGATGTTTTGTATTAAAAAAACTGACATTTGGTTCTCGATGTCAGTTTTCTTGACCTCTGAAACTGACATCTGGTACGTGATGTTAGGATTTCTTGTGTCGAAAATCAACATCGTGTACTAGATGTTGATATTCTTAGCCAATTTTTAGTCTTTACAACCAGAAAACCTCACAGAGTGTGTGCGGAGAAGTACGTTTCTCAATTGGCGGCAACTGCATATAGTCTCCATAATAGTTGCGAAGTATCTTATCGTACCCTGCTGCAACTTTGAAGAATCTGCCTTCAAACTCCATATCAATATAACTATTGAATAGTTCGCGCTCGTACAGGCTGTTGCTGGCATTTGGATCAGATCCGGCTGGCGTTCCAACAAAAGCTGCATCATGAATTGGATTGTTTTCAATTCGCTGATTGATTTCTTTGGCTATTGATTTAAGTGATAAATGCCAGACAAGAACTTTGGACAGACGAATGGCAATCCGTTTCCACCACACATTCTTTGGAGAAGGCTTCAGTACTTTCATTCTGAACTTTCGTTTTAGAGGAACCAGGCTCTTTAAAAAAACAACTGAAGCTTCTTTGGTGTCTGCCAGACTATCAATAGGGAAGAGGTCGATATTGATACCGATGTCCTTGAAATTGGCATTCTCAATCAATAATGTCCTTGTATCTGCGAGTTTCGCATATGGTAGAACATAATCTTCATTAAATCTATAATCGTACACTTTGTAAAATTTATGTTGAAAAGAATTTACAAAGCGCTCATAGTCAGAACGGGGCATCATGAGATCAATATCATCATCCCAGGGTATGAATCCTTTATGTCTTACAGCACCTAGTAAGCTACCAAAGGCGAGAGAGTATTTCAAATCATTCTGGATACAGAAATCATGAAAAGATTGAAGGATATCAATCTGAATGGTTTTTAGTTCATTAATGCTGATTGTTTTAGGCATCTTTATATAAAGCAAAAAGTTGATTATAATAATGATCCTCTCCAAAT
>DCIF01000121.1:26370-29086 GCA_002315795.1 Bacteroidales bacterium UBA1733 | reverse complement strand
CAAATACTCTACCATTTTCTGTTGTAATAAGCTCTGGTATACCCCCTATATCTGAACCAATTACGGGTGTTCCAACTGACAAACTTTCTATGACAGATAATGGATTATTCTCACTCCATTCAGAGGGGATAACCATAAATCGAGCTTTGGAGAGAATTGGTTGAATTTCTGTCCACTCCAATTCTCCTGTGTATTCAATGTTTTTATTATATAAGGTTCTTAGCCTCTTTTCTAATGGACCATCTCCAATGATCACTAATTTGTATGGAAGCTTCATTGCTGATTCACAGAGAGTTTTGACCCCTTTGACCTGAGATAGTCGACCTAAGAATACGTAGTAATCTTTCCTTTTCGTTTCTATCTGACTTTTTTTTGATTTTTCAAAAAAGTTATGAAGTACTACAATATTTTTAGTATGAAAACCTCCTTTCCGTAAAGTGTCGGCCATAAACTGGCTTGGACAGATAAATGCATCGACGCAATTCTGTAATCGATCTGCTGTCCATTTCTTGGCTTCTAAATAGCCAATATAAGAACCCAAAAGACCTCCAGTCATACATCTGTGTCGGAGAACAGATCTTTTATCCGTAAAGCACCCTTCGCACCATTTTCCATCTCTCATGCAGGTATAGCAAGGACACACGAGTTTTGAATCATGTATTGTCCAGACTACTCGAATACCTCTATCATGTGCCAACTCAGCAAGGATAGGAGAAAGCTGTGTGTGTATATTATTAAGGTGTACTACCTCTGGCTGAAAATCGTCTAAAAGTGCTTTGAAGTGTTTTTGTATGGATCCTAATCCGAAAGGGCGCATCAGTGAATCAAGCATGTGTATGCTTGGCTTCATCTTGAATTCCGTTGGCCAATACTTACTCCAGGGAGATGGTTCATTAAGAGGATACTGCTGCGAAAAGATGGCTACCTCATGACCATGGTTCTTAAGTAGTTGCTCAAGATTCATGGTGTAGATGCAGTCACCTCCACGGCGATAATAGAACTTATTGCAAAGCAGGATCCTCACTGAAATGAAAATAATACTGTTTATCCTTCAACCAATGGGTAGTTTTCCAGTTCATGGCCGATAGGTGCTCCTAGCCACAGCGGAATACCGTAAGTTTCGACAATAGATTTGATATTATCCCATAGCTTAACTGGCATTGTCGGATCTTCATCACATCCTGTGAAGTGACCACATACTAAACCCCTGATCTGAGAAAGGATACCACAGATCTTCAGCTGGTGCAGCATTCTGTCAATTTTGTATGGACTTTCACTGATGTCTTCAATGAAAAGTAACTTATCCTGATAGTCAAAATCAAATGGTGATCCATGAAGTCCACTTAATACGGCAAGATTTCCTCCGACCATCGGTACAGGATGCGATAGTAGTTCATCAACAATCTCCTCTGTCTCTTCAGGATTCAGATCTTCTGGCGACCATCCCTGATGTGGCGCTACAAAGAGTGAAGCCTTCTTCAGAAAGAGTAGATTATGTTTCTGTGGCCAGCCGTGATGCGCAGAATAATATTCAAGCAATTCTTTTATCGTCTGTGTAGTACGATGCGTAGGATTCTCTCCAAGATGCTTCATCATCGGAGCATGCAGACTCTTCACACCAGCTTTCTGCCACAAAGCGTGAAAGATGGTGATGTCTGAATATCCTATGATGGGTTTATTTGCACGACTTACCAGATCAAGTGGAATCATATCTACCAACTGCATGCAGCCATACCCACCTCTTGAACACCAGATTATATCCACCTCTTTGTCTTCAAGGGCTTCGATAATATCTTTCAGTCGGTTTTCAGGTGTACCAGCATATCGGCCGTATGTCCCTTTGGCATGTTCAGCTATGGTCACATTGTGTCCCCAACTGATCAGTGTTTCTGCACCTTTGTCAATGACTTTAGCCTTAATATTACCTGCAGGAGATATGATTCTAATATTCATGGGTTTACAATATGATAATAGCCAATTATAGACGTGTTGTTACAGCTTTCAGCATTTCATCTTTCCAAGGCTTGAAATCGCCTTCCAGAATGTGCTTACGAGCTTCTCCAACGAGCCAGAGATAGAATGCAAGGTTGTGGATCGACGCAATCTGTAGAGCCAGATACTCCTCAGCATGGAACAGATGGCGTACGTATGCTTTACTATATACCTGATCCACATAGGTAGGTCCGTCTTCCTGCAAAGGAGAGAAATCATGAGCCCACTTGGCATTCTTGATGTTAATTATGCCATGACGTGTGAAGAGCATGCCGTTACGTCCGTTACGAGTTGGCATCACACAGTCGAACATATCAACTCCACGTTCGATGGCCTCAAGAATATTAGCTGGTGTACCGACACCCATCAGATAGCGAGGGCGATCCTGTGGCAGAATCTCATTAACCACCTCAATCATCTCATACATCTTCTCCGCTGGTTCACCAACTGCCAATCCGCCAATCGCATTGCCTTCTACGTCCATGGCAGCAATCTTCTCTGCTGCACGACGACGAAGATCAGGATAAGTACAACCTTGAACAATAGGGAAGAGGGCCTGATGATAGCCATAAAGACCGTTACCTTGTTCATCCTCAGTTTCCTTATATCGTTTGTAACAGCGGTCTAGCCAGCGTTCAGTCAGACCAAGCGACTTCTCTGCATACTTGTAATCAGAATCTCCAGGAGGACACTCATCGAAAGCCATCATGATATCTGCGCCAAT
>DCIF01000121.1:23393-26183 GCA_002315795.1 Bacteroidales bacterium UBA1733 | reverse complement strand
TCCAGACCTGGACGCAAATAAAGATGATAGGTGTTTCCCAGAATGATCTGAGCCTTTACATCTTCTTTGAGTTCCTTGAAATGCAGACACTTAACCGATCCTACAGTACCCACAGGCATAAAAATTGGAGTCTGTATTTTTCCATGGTCTGTAGTAATTTCACCGGCACGAGCCCATGAATTCTTATCTGTTGCTTGTAGTTGGAAGGTCATAATAACTGAATTATTAATAATGAGGAATTAATAATTATTGGTAGGATTCAATGGACTTGTCTTGACTTTGCCTCCTTGTTTGCCTTGATAACCAAATAACTATAATAAGCGAAACCGATAGCAATAATGACTGCCAGTCCGATCTTAACATAGCCACTGTATTGCTGTACTTTTTCAATCAGAATATCTTCTGGAACAGAGTGCCCGAAGAAAGCTCCTAATCCGGCTAGTACGGTGTTCCATAGTCCTGCACCTAAGAACGTGTAGAACAGAAATGAACCTATGTTCATCTTAGCCAATCCTGCAGGAATGCTGATCAACTGGCGAATTGCAGGAATCAATCGACCAATAAAAGTGCCAATAGCGCCATGTTCTGCAAAGTATTTCTCAGCTTTCTCTACTCCTGGACGATCTATAAGCAGCATGTGGCTCACCTTTGTATCCGCAAAACGATGGATGATAGGACGACCAAGCCAATAAGCCAGACCATAATTGACCATTGCACCAAGAATCGCACCAATAGTACCAAAAAGAATGATAAGTGGCAGGCTCAAAGTCCCTTGATTGATAGCAATATAAGCTGCAGGAATGATAATAATCTCAGAAGGGAACGGAATGAACGAACTTTCAATAGCCATAAACAACGTTATGACTCCATAATCCATATTTTGAGCTATCCAGTTATATAGTTCCTCCATATATTTGTCAAAAATTCAAAATAGTTTAGCACTTACTTAATCTCGCTTAAAGCATCATTGTCACCGATGCTTTCAAAATAAGCTCGCATCAGTTCTTTGCTGGCAAAGTCGCTTGGCTTCATTTTCAGCAGTTTGCGATAAGCTTTGTCTGCCTTTTCATAGTGATGAAGATTGAGCGATAATTCAGCTTGTGCCAACAGATAAGCCTTCGATTTTGGCTGGAGCTTCACCAGATCGTCCAGACCCTTAAGTGCTTCTTCAAAACGTCTAAGATCCGTCAATAAGGTTACACGCAAAGAAAGGTAAGTCGTGTTCTTTGAATTATTGCGAATAGCGTCATCGATATATTCCAAAGCACCACGGATGTCTCCTCGCTCCATGGAGAGCGTAGAGAGGTGGAAGTAACCTTCGTCACAAGTAGGAACTCGGTTAACCAACATTTGATAGCAGACCGAAGCCTCCTCCAGACGATGCAGAGAAACGTAGCTTGATCCTAGCAGATCGTACATGATGGCAATCTGCTGTTCTGCTTCCTGTCGGTCAAGATGTAGATCCTCATGTTCAAGTTTGCCTTCAGTAAACTGTCGAGTAACCTCCAAATGTTCAATAGCAGCTTCGTAGTTTTCCTCCGTATAACGGATGTATCCAAGCGCAAAATTAAAAATCGGGTTCTTAGGATCAATGGCAATTCCCATTTCGCAGCTATTCGCACAATCGTCGTAATACTTATTATCGAATTGGCAACGCGCCAAGTCCTGCCATGAATATACGTCATAGGCATCCAGATCAATCGCTTTCTCAAGAACTGTGATGGCATCTTTCGTACAACCACAATCCATGAGCATAGCACCGATACGACCTACAGCCTCAGCCAGATTCTCTTCTTTTTTCTCTTTCTTCTCCATACACTTCAATGCCTCTTTTAAATATTTAGCAGTCAGTGTATGTGGCAGAGTATCAAAAAGTTCATCGATGATGTCTATAAATTCAATGACCGAGATTTTGTTCTCTTTAAGTTGGCGAAGTAGATAACGGAATGCCTCGTCCTGATCATTTTGCATCGCATCCAGTCCGAACCGGATGCTGATGCGGAAAGGATCAGGTTCTTCATTTTTCTGACTTTGCCAGATCTTCTCAGCTTCATCAAACCGATGTAAGTGTAGAAGTACTTTGGCTTTGATCAGTTCTACAAAATCATCCTCCGGATGCTGCAGCAGTCCCAGCTTACAAGCATTCAAAGCCTCAGCAGCGTTGCCGTCATCGAGCAGATCGTAGGCAATCTGAGCGATTTCGTCAGCGCTGTAGTAGCTTGGTTTCTTATCTATCAGGTCTATCATATATTGATAATAGGCCCTTGACTTCATTTGCGGTTGCTGCATAAATGGGGATTTTCGTTACTTTGATGCTTTCAGAGACACCGTACGGTTGAATACAATGTGTTCTGGAGTGGTGTCTTTATCGATACAGAAGTATCCGATACGCTGGAACTGGAATTTCTTTCCGATCTCCAGATCCTGTACGGCAAAAGGCTCAACGTATGCATTGACAACGACTTCGCTCTGAGGATTGCGCTCAGACTCTGTAGTAGCCTCTTCGTCAAGGAAGAGGTTGTTATAGAGACGAGCCTCAACCTTAACAGCCTGCTGAGCAGATACCCAGTGGAGTGTACCCTTCACCTTACGGTCAGCACCTGGCATGCCGCTCTTTGACTCTGGGTCATAAGTACAGTTGATATTGATGATATTACCATTTTCGTCCTTGTCGCAAGAGACAGCCTTAATGATGAAAGCACCCTTGAGACGAACTTCCTTGTCAATAGTCAGACGGAAGAACTTCTTCTCTGCTACCTCCTGGAAGTCCTCACGCTCAATGTAAAGTTC
>DCIF01000121.1:0-23196 GCA_002315795.1 Bacteroidales bacterium UBA1733 | reverse complement strand
TACTTGGTATAGCCGATGGTTGTGATGAAGTCACGGATGGCAGCTGCAGTATAGCCACGGCGACGCAGGCCACAGAGTGTTGGCATACGAGGATCGTCCCAACCACGAACGATATGATTCTCTACCATATCACGCAGATAGCGCTTAGACATTACCGTATTTGTGAGATTCAGACGATTGAACTCCATCTGGCGTGGCTTGTAGCTGATTCCTACAGCATCGGTAATCTCATGCTCTCCATTTTCTGGCTTCTCATTTACGCCAAGCTTCTCTACGAGATTCTCTTCATAATGTACATCCTTACCCTCCTTGATCAATGCCATGATGGTAGCGAAGTAATTATAGAGCGGACGATGGATCTCAAACTCCAGTGTACAGATAGAGTGGGTGATACCCTCGAGGAAGTCCGACTGTCCATGAGCGAAATCGTACATTGGATAAGCATTCCAAGTGTTTCCAGTACGATGGTGAGGATACTTAATAATGCGATACATGATAGGATCGCGGAAATGCATGTTTGGATTAGCCATGTCAATCTTCGCACGAAGGATCATGGAGCCTTCCTCAAATTCGCCTTTGTTCATACGGCGGAAAAGGTCCAGATTCTCTTCAACAGGACGATTACGGAATGGTGATTCAACACCAGGCTGAGTAGGAGTACCCTTCTGCTGCGCGATGGTTTCAGAAGACTGCTCATCTACGTATGCTAGACCACGCTTGATCATTTCTTCTGCCAGATCCCACAACTGCTGGAAATAGTCAGATGCATAATACATACGGTCTCCCCAGTCAAAACCGAGCCAGTGGATATCTTCCTTGATGGCATCAACATACTCAGTATCCTCACGGCTTGGATTGGTATCATCAAAGCGCAAGTTACACTGGCCGCCATACTTTGCAGCAGCACCAAAGTCCATGCATATAGCCTTGGCATGACCGATGTGCAGGTAACCGTTTGGCTCAGGAGGGAAACGTGTGTGCACCATCTTGGTAGGAGATGCAGCGACCTTACCGGCCTTGATATCTTCTTCGATAAACTCCTCAATGAAGTTTGAACTTTTCTTTTCAATGGCAACTTCTGAAGCTTCCATAACTTTTTCCTTAAATTAGTTGTTTTATTGTTTATATTATGGCGCAAAGATAGTCATTTTTGATGAGATTTCAAAATAAACCACTATTTTTTATAAAAATAGAATGCCAAATCTTCATTATCAAATAGCAGACATAAAAAATACCATATAAACTTAACAAAAATACCATCACTCTCGTTGCAATGATTGCATAAAGAGTGATGATATTAATTATTTGAAACCAAAAGTGGACTATGATTAGAGATATGCAAGAAGTAGCTTTGCGTTCGGACTGCGACGTATGCGAAGCAGTGCACGTTCACGAATCTGACGTACACGTTCGCGTGTAAGACCCAGTTCCTGACTAACTTCCTCCTGGCTCTTTTCAGGGCAGTCAATGCCGAAAGTTTCTTTGATGATACGAGCTTCACGCTCTTTCAAGATGCTGTGAAGCAGGTTGTCAAGCTCAATGTGAAGGCTCTCATTGTTGAGCTGAGAATCAGTGGCATCCAGCTTTGTGTCAGGGGTGATATCAAGCAATGTGCCGTCTTCGTCATCCTGTAGCGGACTGTCAAGACTCACACCACGATTGTTTGCAGCCATGGTCTCACGCACCTTGTCTGGAGCGACATCTAGTTCTTCTGCTATCTCCTCAATTGTAGCAGGACGATTCTGCTCCTGCTCGAAACGGTTCTGGATTACACGAATCTGACGGATCAGATTGTTCTGGTTGCCTGGCAGACGAACCATACGTGCCTGTTCTGAAAGCGCCTGCATGATTGACTGACGAATCCACCAAACCGCGTATGAAATAAATTTGAATCCTCGGGTCTCATCGAATTTTTCTGCAGCCTTCACAAGACCTACATTGCCTTCTGAGATAAGGTCACTCAATGACAGACCCTGATTCTGATAAAGTTTTGCAACTGACACCACAAAGCGAAGATTAGCTCGTACCAGCTTATCCAAAGCCTGCTGATCTCCTTTGTGAATGCGCTGTGCCAGATCTACCTCCTCGTCTGGAGTAACCATGTGCTCTTTGCTGATGGCTGTGAGGTAAGACTCAATCGACTCCTCCGTACGACGGGTGATATTCTGTGTAATTTTAATTTGACGCATATATAAATCTATATCTTTTCGTATTATCTTTGCATTAGGACATAGTAGTCCCTAAGAAAAATAGCGTGCAAAGATATATAAACAACGTCAGATTACCAAAAATATTGTGGGAATTTCGTATTATTTCTAATTATTCCGAATAAATGATAACTGTATATGGCAAATTATTACTTTGGGTTTCCGTTCTTTAGAAGCATGATCAGCTTGAGGCTCAAGTCGAAGAAAATGATCTTAGCCGAGCCATTCTGAGCAATGTCTGCTTCAGCCTGTGCCAGCTCATTCATGATACCTTCTACGTTCCTGTGGTTTACGAATAGATGGAATCTGCTGCTGAATGTCTCTTCTTCCCCATTCATATAGTTGAGTTCAGGAACCTCCATATTCATGATGAAATTTTCTCTGATCAGCGATTGTGCATATTGTAGGAAGTTCTGTTGACGCTGACGCCCTAAGTTAGCCATCTCCAGACTCCAGTCACGCATCTCAAAGATTTTGCGCATATAGCTCAGTCGCATCATGGCGCAGAAACGCTCAAAAAATAGTTCTCGATCCTCGTCATCGCATTTCGGCTGCATCCAGGTTGGATCCAATGGTGGAATATTCAATCGTTGACAGCGGCTCTGTATTGTTCCTAAAACACGTTCGGGATCATTACTCACCAAGAGGAAATAAGTTTTCGGATAGGGTTCCTCGATGATTTTGAGCAATTTATTCGATGCTGTTTCGTTGATTTTCTCAGGCAACCAGACAATCATGACGCGACTGTCACTGGCAAAAGGCTTAGTGCTCAGTTTGCGGACAATATTTGTAGCTTCGTTCTTGTAGATCTGAGCAGTCTTACCTTCATCACTGATATATTTAACCCACTCGATGAATGACATCTCCGGATTTCTTAGCAACTTATCGCGCCATTCTGCCATGTAATCATCGCTAACTGCCGAATTTTCGCCACTTTGACCGCTTTTATTGACAACGGGGAAAACAAAATGTAGATCAGGATGTTGAAGCTGTTGAACCATCTTGCAGTGATTGCATTGGCCACAAGGTTCTCCGTCTGTGTGGTTTTCGCATAAGATATATTGTGCAGCCACTAAAGCCAAAGACAAGGCTCCAGACGATTCTCGTCCGGAGATCATCAGAGCATGAGGCATTTTGCCATCGTCGATGGCTTGCCTCAGTTGTTGCGCAGCTGCTTGCTGTCCTATGATATCTCTGAAAAACACTCTAATCTCTAAACTCTTATCTCTCAACCCTAAACTCAATCATCTCTCCTTAATAATACCATGACGATAAGCCACCAGGAGTTTCTGCAAGTTAATAATCTGTGTTTGCAACTCACGTCCCTGATCCGTATCGCGCACCAGCATACGACGGTATTTAAAATCTTCCAGCTGTACGCGTGAATGAATGTCAGAACCCGACTTGATGGCCTTGTCTTTTGATTCGAACATCTCATGTTCTACAAGTTGCAGACCATGGCTATTATATATTAAGGTATAACCAGAGATACCAGTTGTCTCATGATAAGGCTTCGAGAAACCGCCATCGATAACCAAACGGATACCTTCTGCACGCAAAGGAGACTCTCCCTTGTTTGTGCGGACCGGCACATGACCATTGACAATATGGCTCATCTTCGGATCCAGACCGAATTCGCGCAAGATATTCTCACAAGCCTGTCTCTGGTTCGCCAACACGAAGAACGCACCTTTCTTTTCCTTATATAGTTCTGGTGCGTCAATAAAATAACGCTCAAAGGTAGTCATCTTATCTTTATTGAAGAGAGGCGACTGTGGTCCCTGCCAGAGATACATCATATAGTCAAGGGCATCGTTGCGTTCTTTTGATCCCTTAGGAGAGAAGTATGCTTTGCGAATTACGCGATCTACACGTTCCATCAGTTCACGACCCTTAACCTTTTTGCCGTCAACGAGAACCTCTTGGAATGAGCCATCCTCGTTCATCGGAATTGCAGCATGGAACATCAGTATGTTGTTACTTACTGAAAAGAGAGATCCCTTTTGGAGTAACAAACGCAGATGTGACTGCAACCGCTCCGATCGACGGAATGAGTGAGCCAACTGATCCATCACTTCCTGCTCGCGTGGACAGAGTTCGTAAGGGTCCGACTGTGTCTTCAGGCTTGGCAGATGCTTGTCGAGCAGCTCGTATTCTTTGCCATCGATCGTGATAGTCCCCTTCTCCAGGTTGATCAAATGTAGCATCAGTCGGTCATCCATATTATATTCAGGATGGCGTTTGATGATCTGTCCACAGAGTTTGAATTCGATGATCGAGATTGCCTTATGCATCTTGGCCATCAACTGCGAAGAACGCTTCAGTCTTGGATTATTCTCAAAGTCCTTGGTCTGCCACAACGTACAAGGGTCATCTCCATAAACCTCGAAAGCTAAGTTGGCCAATGGCAGAAGATTGATGCCATAGCCTTCCTCGAGCGTTTCAACGTTGGCATAACGGATAGAGATGCGCAAAACGCTGGCAATGAGTGCCAGATTGCCGGCTGCTGCTCCCATCCATTCTATGTCGTGATTACCCCACTGAATGTCCCAGTTGTGATAATTGCTCAGTTCGGTCATTATTTTTGCAGCACCTGGTCCGCGGTCGAAGACATCTCCGACGATATGCAGTTTGTCGATGATCAGTCGGTGAATCAGATTACAGATAGCAATGATGAGCGCATCTGCTCGTCCAATCTCCACGATAGCGTTGATGATGGCATTATAATAGTCCTGACGATCACTTTCGGACTTACTCTCAAAGAGCAGTTCCTCAATGACGTACGAAAAATCTGCGGAAATCATCTTGCGCACTTTGCTGCGCGTGTACTTCACTGTTACAAAACGAGCTACTTCCACTACCTGATGCAGACTCATGCGATACCAGTCGTCCAGATCTTGCGCTTCATGCTCCTGTTCCTTGATCAATGTCAGTTTTTCCTCAGGGTAGTAGATCAGTGAGCATAGTTCGCGCTTATCTGCTTCTCGCATCGACATGCCAAAGATATCATCTACTTTGCGACGTATCTGTCCTGAAGCATTCTTCAGGACATGCGAAAAGGCAGTGCTCTCGCCATGGAGATCACTAAGAAAGTGTTCTGTTCCTTTTGGAAGGCTGAGGATAGCCTCAAGATTGATGATTTCTGTGGCTGCTTTGCTTACGGTTGGAAATTTATCAGCCAGCAGTTCCAGGTATCGCTTGTCGTCTTTTACGTCGTCAGGTGTGCACATTTTGTATGATTGTTTTGGCCATACTATTCACAGATGGCCAGTTCTAGAGCGCAAAGTAAGTGAATTTTTTAGATAAAAGCAAATTTTTGAGTAGCAAAAAAACGTTTTTTTACAGATTTCTCTTCATGGCTTCACAAACTATAAAGTTTGAACCTCCTATAAAGACGATTTCTCTTCCATTCAGATGTTTTGTAGCTGCGTCTATGGCTTCATCTATGGAATTGTACGTCTGTCCGCTTAATCCGTGTCTGAAAGCCATGTCTGCGAGCTCTGTAGCTGGTAATGCACGTGGAGTAGGAGCATTACAAAAATAGTAGGTTGCTTCAGTCGGCAATTGTTTTAGAACCGATTCAATATCTTTGTCGCTCACCATACCAAAGACAATGTGCAGAGGGTGACCGTCTGCAATTAGTTGTTTTAATTGTGGACCAATATAGCTGAAACACCCCTCATTGTGCCCCGTGTCACATAAAACGCGTATGTTCCCATCTGGATAGGTTGAGAGCGTCTCCCAACGACCACGGAGGTGGGTCAGGGTCAGCACTTCCTTAAATCCGCGTGCTACGGCCTCCTGTGTCAGCTCCATGCCACCTTGTCTGAGAATCTGGACGGCATTCAGCACCGTATTCGCATTCTTTGGCTGGCAGTCACCAGTCAACGGACTCCAAAGCTCTCCATCGTCAAGTGTCGTATATAGATTGCCAAATCCTTTGTGTTTGACCCATTTTATCTGTCGTCTCTCGTCTGCAAAATACAGTCGGCTAACTTCATGCAACTGTGCATTCTGTTCGAAAGTGAAGTGTACGCGTTCATCTTCGCATTCACCGACCACACAGGGAATTCCTGGCTTCATAATACCAGCTTTTTCTGCAGCGATCTGCGGCAAAGTATCTCCTAAGAATTGCGTGTGATCCATCGAGATATTGGTAATGACCGATAGGATAGGAGTGATGATATTCGTCGAATCAAGTCGTCCTCCTAACCCAACTTCAATAACTGCAATATCTACTTGAAGATCTGCAAAATAGCAGAACGCCATCATCGTTGCTAACTCAAAGAAAGAAGGCTGAAATTCTTTTAGTTCTTCTATGTGATTGGCTGTCCATTCCACCACATAATTGTGGTCGATTTCTTCTCCATTAATGCGTATTCTCTCACTGAAATCTACCAGATGAGGTGATGTGAACAATCCTACCTTATATCCGGCACATTGTAATATGGCAGCCAACGTGTGACTCGTACTACCTTTGCCATTGGTGCCAGCTACATGGATGGTCTTGAATTGGCGGTGTGGATGTCTCAAAACCTTATCCATTCCCTCACAACGTTCCAGTCCAGGCTTATATGCATGAGCTCCCTGACTTTCGAAAACTGGCAGCTGAGCGAACAGATAATCTAGCGTTTCCTGATAGGTCATTTTTTGTCATTTTTTAAAATAGCAGTGCAAAGATACTACATTTTTCCAATCTAGCCAAATTTCTTTTAAAATATCTCCAACATAATCCACTTTAAATTTGGAAGTCTCGTTTTAAAGCAGTATCTTTGCCGCCAAATTGGGAAAAATTATGGGATTTTTTGATAAATTCTTTAAAAAAGAAAAGAAAGAGACGCTCGACCAGGGTATGCAGAAGACCAAGGAGGGTCTCTTCGATAAGATTGCACGTGCCGTCGCAGGTCGAAGTACTGTCGATGATGATGTCCTTGATGACCTTGAAGAAGTTCTTGTAACTAGCGACGTTGGTGTTGAAACTACTCTCCGCATTATAGAACGTATCCAGGCTCGTGTGGCCAAAGATAAATACGTCAGCACTTCCGAATTGAATGAGATTCTTCGCCAAGAGATTACAGCATTGCTTTCTCTTAATGAGCGAGAAGAGCTTGATGGCTTCACTGTCAAGGATGGTGCTAAGCGTCCATACGTCATGCTCGTTGTTGGTGTCAATGGTGTAGGAAAGACCACCACTATCGGTAAATTGGCTTATCAGTTTAAAAAAGCTGGTAATAAAGTCGTTCTTGGTGCTGCTGATACTTTCCGTGCTGCCGCTATCGACCAGCTACAGATTTGGGGAGATCGTGTCGGCGTTCCTGTTGTTAAGCAGCAGATGGGTTCCGATCCTGCTTCTGTGGCTTTTGATGCTGTCAGCCATGCTGTAAAGGAACAGGCTGATGTTGTTATCATTGATACTGCTGGTCGCCTTCACAATAAAGTGGGTCTGATGAATGAACTTGGTAAGATTCGTAAGGTTATTCAAAAGGTTGTCCCTGAAAACAATCCAGAAGTGCTTCTCGTACTTGATGGTTCTACTGGCCAGAATGCATACGAGCAGGCCAAGCAGTTTGCATCTGTGACCGATGTTACTGCTCTTGCCATCACTAAGCTTGATGGAACCGCCAAGGGTGGCGTTGTCATTGGTATCAGTGATCAGCTCCAGACTCCCGTACGTTATATCGGTTTAGGAGAAGGCATGGAAGATCTCCAGATCTTCAACAACCGTGCCTTCGTTGATTCCCTGTTTGGTAAATAAATCACTACATACTATATCAATTACCTTATGAAAAAGCTTACTTCTGCTATGTTCATCTTGGCTGCTCCTATGTTTGTGAGCGCGCAGATGACAACAAACAATGGCGTACCCTACCTGATGAATCAGTCGGTGGATATGAGCCAGCAGTTTGCCGATCCTACCAACACGTATTTCACAGCAGACTCTCTTGTCAGCTTCGACACTGCTACTGGTCGTGGTATCCTTCAATGGGGACGCAACGAGATGCATCCTCGTCAGGCCTTCAATGCCAATGGCTATTGGGTTTTACCTCTTAGAAACCTCGATTTTCCTGGTCCAGCATACGATCAGAGTCCTCGGCTCGAGTTCCGAGTAGAGCCTGTCAATGAGCGAACTCTCCGTGTCCGTGTCTTTACCAGTCCGATCGTTCCACAGGTCGATCCAGATGAGGTGATGCTTGTTTCGCAACCTAAGATAGATCTCTCAAAGTGGAGTGTTTCAAAGACTGCAGATGCTGTCACATATACTAGTAGCGAGGGTAGTCTCGAAATTCAGACTTATCCATGGCGTCTCATTCTGCGCGATAAGAATGGCAAAGAGCTCACTCGTACTCGTGCTTTGAGCGATAACGATTCAACACAGGTTAAGACACAGCCATTTATGTTTGTAAAGCGTGGTTCTGACAACTCTCGTAGCATCGAACCTGTTTTCAGTTACAAACCAGGCGAGCGCATCTACGGTTGTGGTGAATCCGCTACCAGTCTTAACAAAGCAGGTCAGAAACTCAATCTTTTCGTCGTCGATCCTCAGGGTCCAGAGACGCCTGACATGTATAAGCCAAACCCATTCTACTTCTCTAACCGTGGCTATGGTGTATTTATGCACACTTCAGCTCCTGTTACTGTTGATTTCGGTCACAGCTATCTTGGCAGCACACGTCTCTTCATGGCCGATGAGGTTGCTGACCTTTTCTTGATGATTGGTTCTCCAAAGGAGATCCTTGGTGAATATACTTCGCTTGTTGGTCGTCCTGATTGTCCTCCACTCTGGAGCTTTGGTCTCTGGCAGAGTCGTATCTCATACTTTACCGAAGCAGAAGGCCGCTCTGTAGCTAAGCAGTTGCGCGACAATAAGATTCCAGCTGACGTTATTCACTTTGATACAGGTTGGTTTGAGACAGATTGGCAGTGTGACTATGAGTTCAGTCATAACTTCGACGATGCAACCAAGATGCTCTCTGACTTGAAGGAGCAGGGATTCCGTACCTGTCTCTGGCAGTTGCCATACTTCACTCCAAAGAACCGTTACTTCAAGTATCTTGTTGAGAACGATATGGCAGTGAAGAGTCCACGTGGTGGTCTTCCACTTGAAGATGCGGTACTCGATTTCTCCAATCCTAAGACCGTTGCGTGGTATCAGAGTAAGCTTGAAGGACTTCTTAAGCAAGGTGTAGCAGTCATCAAGGCTGACTTTGGTGAAGCTGCTCCTTATCTCAATGGTATGTATGCCAGCGGAAAGACAGGTCTTTATGAGCATAATCTCTATCCAGTACGTTATAATAAAGCTGCTTACGAGATCATCAAGAAGACCAATAATGGTGAAGGTATAATCTGGGGACGTTCTGCATGGGCAGGAAGTCAGCGCTTCCCTCTTCATTGGGGTGGTGATGCTGCTACTACCAACACTGGTCTGCTTGGCTCCATTCGCGAAGGTCTTTCATTCGGTCTTTCTGGTTTCTCATTCTGGAGCAACGATATCGGTGGTTTCGTTACCAAGAGCCCTGAAGAACTCTATCGTCGCTGGATGCCCTATGGCATGCTTACCTCTCACAGCCGTGTGCATGGCGTAGAGACTGAGCCATGGCTTTATGATGAGGATTTCATCGCTTATTTCCGTGAGTGCTCAGAACTCAAATACAAGCTCATGCCATATATCTATGAGCAGGCTCAGAAGTCTGCTGCTGCCGGTCTTCCTATGCAGCGTGCGTTGCTTCTTGAGTATCCTGAAGACCCTGGTGCATGGATGATCGAAGACCAGTACCTCTTTGGTGAGAGCATGATGGTAGCTCCAATGCTCGAAGCTGGAACCGGTCGTGACGTCTATCTCCCTGGTAAGGACCGTTGGGTAGATTACCAGACTGGCAAGACCTATGGTCCTGGTTGGAACCACATTGAGTGTGGCAAGCTTCCGATCGTTATCCTTGTGAAGAAAGGTGCCACCATCAAGACCGTTCCAGTGGCTCTCAGTACTGATTGGATCGACTGGAATAAAGTAACTTCAAAGAAGTATTAATCCCATCGTATGAGGGACTGACTATATATGATTCGCAATAGAATTGATCTCATCACTCTTGGTTGCTCCAAGAATCTCGTAGACAGCGAGCGCCTGATGGCGCAGTTGTCTGCGTGTGGATACAAACTGCATCATGATCCGGAAGACCCTAAGGGTGAGATAGTCATTGTCAATACCTGTGGCTTCATTGGCGATGCCAAGGAGGAGAGTATCAATACCATCCTCGAATTGACCGAGTTGAAGAAGCGCCGCAAGATCGGAAAGATCTTTGTCATGGGATGTCTCAGTGAGCGCTACCGTAAAGAACTCACTGACGAGATTCCGGAGATCGACCGCCTTTATGGCAAGTTCGACTGGAAACAGGTGCTTGCCGACCTCGGTCATCAGTGGGACGAAAGCCTTCGCAGCAGTCGCTTTCAGACTACGCCTCATCACTATGCTTATATTAAAATAGGAGAGGGCTGCAACCGTATGTGTGCTTATTGTGCCATTCCGCTCATCACAGGTCACTATAAGAGTCGTCCCATCGATGAGATTCTGACCGAAGTAGAGTCTCTTGTAAATGAAGGCGTACATGAGTTCCAACTCATCGCGCAGGATCTCACGGGTTATGGCCTTGATCTCTATGGTCGCTATAACATCGCAGAACTTGTCGATAAGATGGCACAAATTGATGGAGTCAAGTGGATTCGACTTCACTATGCTTATCCGAACGACTTTCCTAAGGATCTGCTTTCTGTCATGGCACGTCACGACAATGTCTGTAAGTACCTTGACATCGCTCTTCAGCATGCCAGTGATAACGTCCTTAATCGTATGCTCCGTAAGGTCACTAAGGCTGAGACAGAAGAACTTCTTGCCGAGATTCGCAGCAAGGTTCCTGGCATTCACCTTCGCACCACCCTCATGGTAGGGTTCCCAGGTGAAACAGATGCTGATTTTGAAGAACTTCTTGATTTCACACGTCGCATGCGTTTTGAACGTATGGGAGCCTTCTCTTACAGTGAAGAAGATGGTACCTTTGCTGCTAGCCACTACGAGGACGATGTGCCACCAGAAGTCAAGCAGATGCGTTTAGACCGTCTTATGGCTTTGCAGGAACAGATTAGTCTTGAATGCCAGGAACAGAAAGTCGGTCAGACTTATGAAATCGTCATCGATCGTCTTGACGGTGAATATTATGTCGGTCGCACAGAGTACGATAGTCCAGAGGTCGATCCTGAGATCCTCATCCCTGTTGACTCGCTCCCTACTGAGCCCTCTGGCTACGATGACCAAGTCATGGTTCCTATTGCACTCGAATCCGGTTCTTTCCATCAGGTCAGCATCGTGAGAGCAGAGGCATACGAGCTAATTGGAGAACTCTGTGAATAATCACAAGTCGTTTGGTTATAAGTTGTTAATTATTAATTCCTGCAAAAAAATATTGATTTTTGAGCGGTAATCTTCGCAAATAACTAATAACTCTTAACTTATTTCGAAAGAATATAAACTTACCTAATATAAAAATATCTAACCATCAAAAAAAGTAGTCAGTCCCATGGAATGTGCTATCAGTATTGAAAATGACTCAGTTTTGGTTACTCCAGCCGAGAAGTTCCCTCTTCGTCTGGATATCTCCAAATCTTATTGTCAGCTTTATGAGAACACCCGCTCTCAAGCAAGAGATTATCTTGAGGAAGTCATGGAATGGTGTGGTAACCAACCACTCAATTTCGACAGCATCGTAAAGAATCTTATGCTTCATACTGCTGCACGCCGCAAAAAGTTCGGCATGAAACAATGAGAAAAGTATTCGCTTTAATTACATCATTACTCTTGTCTGTGATCTCGCTTATGGCGCAGATCAACACCGATCGTGTCTTGTCGATTGGTCGTAATGCTCTCTATTTTGAGGATTACGTACTTTCGATACAATACTTCAATGAAGTGATCGCGGTCAAGCCATATCTGGCTGATCCTTATCTTTATCGAAGCATTGCCAAGATTTATCTTGATGACTATCTCGGAGCTGCACAGGATGCAACAGAATGTATTGAGCGAAATCCTTTCCTCATGACAGCATGGCAGGTGAGAGGCATTGCGCGTCAGAACCTTAAGGAGTACGACGGAGCTATCTCCGACTTCCTTGAGGGTCTGAAGGCGCAGCCTGAGAACAAGGTATTTCTCCGAAACCTGGCCGTGTCTTATGCCCTTAAAAAAGACTACCAGCAAGCTGATAGTTGTTTCAATCACTTCATCTCGCTCTTTCCTTCAGAATCACAGGCCTATCTTAACCGTGCGCAGTTACGCATGGAACTTGGTGATAGTATCAACGCGCTTTCTGATCTTGATCAGGTTATCAAGCTTGACAAAGGCAATAGCTATGCTTACGCCATCCGCAGTATGATTCTGATGCAGAGTGAGCGTTACAAAGAGTCTTTGGCTGATCTGGATTTTGCTATCAAGCTCGACCCTGAAAATGCCGCTTTCTATAATAACCGTGCCATGGTCCGTTATAACATGAACGACCTTCGCGGTGCTATGTCCGATTATGATCAGGCGCTTGAGCTGACTCCTAACAGCGTGCTGTCACTTTATAACCGAGGTATCCTTCGTGCACAGATTGGTGATCGCAATAGAGCCATTAACGATTTCTCACGTGTCCTTGCGCTCGAACCAGACAATACTTTTGCCAGTTATAACCGCGCCATCCTTCGCGATGAAACGGGCGATCTTCGTGGTGCTGTTGACGATTATCAAGCCGTTTTTGATCAGCATCCGAACTTTTTCCCTGCACTTTATGCACGTGCTGAAGACCTCCGAAAGTTAGGTCGAACCAAAGAAGCTGAAGAGGTATTTAAGCAGGCTTTCACTGTCGAACAGCGTGTCAAGCGTCATTCGGCTTCGAGTGGTGCCAATGGCGATCTTGCAGCAAATAACGTTGGCGATAGCTCGGACGACAGTCAAAACGAAGACGAAGAACTTGACGATAACGAGAAGACGCGTAAGGAGAGCGATAAGAATATCCGCAAGTTCAATCGTATCATGGCCTCAGGTATTGATGAAGATGTGAACCGCTATGAGAATAAGTCTCGTGGACGTATTCAGGATCGCCAATTCAACATTGAGATGCAGCCACTCTTCATCCTTTCTTTCTATGAAAAGGGTGACGAAGTGCATCAGAATATCTATTTTGAAAAGACCCTTTCAGACTTCAATCGTTCAGGTCTCCTCAATCATCGTCTCCTTGCTGTCTGCCGTGAGCCGATGCTCAACGAGGCACAGGTACAGGCTCATTTTACCTCTATCAACGATCTTTCAAATATCATTGGTGTTACTGGTGGCGCAACCATCAATTTCTTTGCTCGTAGCCTCGATTATATGCTTGTGCAAGACTATCAGTCAGCTATTGCCGATCTGAATCAGGTTCTTTATCGTAAGGATAATTTCATCCTGGCTTATTTCAATCGCGCAGTATTGCGTTTCCGTCAGCTGGAAATCAGCGAACGTAGTGGCGATTATTCTCGTTCTTCAACGGGTGTCGGCCAGGATGGAGATGAGGAACTCCGTACCACTGCCATTCGCAATAATTCCACACAGATCCGTCTGAATCCGAATACGGCTCTCAGTAATCAGGAGCAGTTGCGACTGCAGGCCGAGAGTATACAGCGCCAACGTAAAGTGGAGTGTGAAATGTGTCTGCGCGACCTTGATAAGGTCATTGAACTCTCACCGACTTTCGTCTATGCTTATTATAATCGCTCCTTTATCTCTGCACGACTCAATAATTTCGATGCTGCTCTTCAGGATCTGAATAAGTCTATTGAACTCTATCCGAACTTTGCAGAGGCTTATTATAATCGTGGTCTCGTCAATCTTCGCATTGGCAAGACCAAGCAAGGCATCCAGGACCTCTCTAAAGCAGGAGAACTTGGCCTTGTGCAGGCTTATAGTGTGTTGAAGAGAGCGACACAGGAGTAATTTGAACTTAATAATTTGTAATTGAAATATTTATGCAACAGAAAATCATTATCCTCGATTTCGGTTCGCAGACCACGCAGCTTATTGGCCGTCGTGTACGCGAACTTGACACCTTCTGTGAGATTCTGCCATACAACAAGTTTCCGCACGATGATGAGTCTGTCATCGGTGTGATTCTGTCAGGATCGCCACTGAGTGTCTATGCCGATGATGCTTTCCATGTAGATCTCTCTAAGATCCGTGGTCGTCTGCCTATCCTTGGCATCTGCTATGGAGCACAGTTCATGAGTCATATCTATGGTGGTAAGGTTGAGAGTGCAGGAACTCGTGAGTATGGTCGTCAGAACCTCCAGTTTGTCGATACTGAGTGTCCGCTCTTTAAAGGTTTTGAGCCGAACTCTCAGGTATGGATGAGCCATGGCGACTCTATTACCCGTATTCCAGAAGGTGCACATGTTGTAGCTTCTACTGAAACCGTGCAGAATGCAGCTTATTATCTCGATCCTGCACAGAATCCTGATCTCAATGGCAAACCAATCTTCGGTACACAGTTCCATCCGGAGGTTTTCCACTCATTGCAGGGAACCTTATTGCTCAAGAACTTTGTGGTCGATGTCTGTGGCAGCCGACAGGACTGGAGTGCAGATGCTTTCGTCGAGATGACCGTCAAGGAGCTTAAGGCTCAGGTCGGCAATGACAAGGTAATCCTTGGACTCTCTGGTGGTGTCGATTCTTCTGTAGCTGCTGTGTTGCTTAATAAGGCCATTGGCAAGCAGCTCACCTGTATCTTCGTAGATCATGGCATGCTTCGTAAGAATGAGTTCCAGGATGTGATGAAAGATTATGAGTGTCTTGGTCTCAACGTTATTGGTGTCGATGCTTCTGACAAATTCTTAGGAGATCTTGCCGGTGTCAAGGAACCAGAGAAGAAGCGTAAGATCATCGGTCGAGATTTCGTAGAAGTGTTCGATGCAGAAGCTAAGCGCATCATTGCTGAAAGCAAGGATTCTAACGAAGGCGAGGTGAAGTGGCTGGCTCAGGGTACTATCTATCCTGATCGTATAGAGTCGCTCAATATCACAGGTAAGGTCATTAAGTCTCACCACAATGTAGGTGGTCTTCCTGAGGAGATGCACCTCTCACTCTGCGAGCCATTGAAATGGCTGTTCAAGGACGAGGTGCGTCGTGTAGGTCGATCTATGGGTATGCCAGAGCATCTCATTACCCGTCATCCTTTCCCTGGTCCAGGTCTGGCAGTACGTATTCTTGGCGACATCACTCGTGAGAAAGTTCGTATCCTTCAGGATGCTGACGATATCTATATTCGTGGACTTCGTGAGTATAAAGTGAAGCTTTCTGGCGAAGAGGCACGTCGTGTTCTTGCAGCTGGTGTTCCTGCCAACATGGAAAATGGTGAGATTGAGGTTTCTCTTTACGACCAGATCTGGCAGGCCGGTGCCATCCTCCTCTCTGAAGTACGTAGTGTCGGTGTTATGGGAGATGAACGTACTTATGAGAATCCAGTAGCACTCCGCGCTGTTACTTCAAGCGATGCGATGACCGCCGACTGGGCTCATCTGCCATACGATTTCATGGCCAAAGTCTCGAACGACATCATCAACAAGGTGAAAGGTGTTAACCGCGTATGCTATGACATCTCTTCAAAACCACCTGCAACGATCGAGTGGGAATAAATAGCCAATAACAAATATCAAATATCATCAGTTTTGTGAAATCTTGTATTCCAAAGCAGATGATATTTGTTTTTTTATTAAAAAAGACGAAATTATTTGGATATTTCGTAGAAATACGCTATATTTGCACCTCGTAATATATCGATTTTTAAGAAGCAGATGAATTTTATCAACAAAGCACTTGCCTTAACCCTCATGGTCATCATGACCTTGTTAGCTAGTGTTTCTGTAGCACAGAATCAGAATGAGAGCAATCTTACTCATTCTCCTTATTCTCGCTATGGCTATGGCAAATTGGGTTCATTAGGTAATGCTGCAACACGCGGAATGGGAGAAGTAGGCATAGCCATCCGCAACAGCAATTATACTACTATTGCCAATCCGGCATCATTGACTTCTATTGATACTCTCACCATGATTTTTTCAGTAGGTCTTGATGCAGATTATTCAGTATTCCGCGAAAATGGAGCTACTGAGACTAACTGGGACGCAGGTTTCAGTTATATGAGTTTCCACTTCCCACTCTGGAAAGATTTTGCCATGTCTCTGTCGCTTTCACCATACAGCATGGTTGGCTATAGTTACGGCAATGTCACAGAAGTGCCGGTCCAGAGTCCTGTTGTCAAGCATGATACGCTCGATATTGCGACAGTCTATAACGGTTTAGGAGGTATCAATAACTTCATGATGGGAATTGGCTATCGTCCATGGAAGACAAAAATGGCTGAGGTCAATGTCGGTGCCAACGTCGGTTTTCTCTTTGGTACAATTCGCAACAGTGCTACCGTAACTACTACCTCACAGTCTAACAGTTATCTGGTAACCCATGAATTAACTACTAAAGGTCTCTTCCTTCAGTTTGGTGCACAGTACACACGTCGTCTAAATGCTACACGTGCTTTCACTGTGGGTGCCACCTTCCAGCCAAAGCTCAATCTGAGCATTGACTCAGAAGACATCAAGCTCAGTACAGATACCATTACCTTTAAAGACGAGTTTCGTAATGATATCAAGTCGCCTATGAAGATGGGTATTGGTTTCACTTACGAGATCTATCGCAAACTCATGGTTTCAGCCGAATA
Organism: Bacteroidales bacterium UBA1733; assembly: GCA_002315795.1. Next base: position 6,224 of record DCIF01000121.1, on the reverse strand, counting down.
TGAGTTTACTCAGTGGTCAAAAGTCAGTGGCTTCAAGACGGACCTCACAGCTTCTTCCGACGTATTTACCGATACACATCGAGTTGCCATTGGTGCAGAGTACATCCCACAGGCCAACTCTAACAAGTTTTTCAAAGCTTGCCGTTATCGTGCAGGCTTCAAGACTCGTAATGGATATGCTCGCGTCGGTGAATCCACAACTCGAGAATACGAAGGCACCTTGGGTCTTTCCATGCCAGTAAATCGCCGCTGCTTCCTCGACTTTAGTGTAGGTTTCAATCATTTCGCACCAAGTCGCAATGATATTCTTAAAGAAGACTATATCAAATTCTCGCTTGGTATCACGTTCAACGAAATGATGTTCTTCCGCAATAAGCTTCGTTAAAAGAAGGAGTGAAGAGTTTATGGAATGAGGCGTTTTATGCAACCCAGAACACTCCGTTTTAAACTCTACACCAAGTGAAAAGTCCAATAAGCAAAACAAGACAACAAATAACATTAATTATAATAAAGTACAATGAAGACATCTGTAAAAGTTATGGTGAGCGCCCTCTTTGCTTTGGGCACCACAGCCATGTATGCACAGACTCCAGAGATGCTCGCTACCATGTGTGCTAACGATCTGGATGCTGGTACCAACAATTCTCTTTACAACGACTACTTCCCTAAGGGAGGTGAGGCAAAGCCTCTCTCTGCTTACGACAACTGGAAGGCTCTCTACGATGCAGTTCCTAACTTCAATCAGGCTCTTTATCTCAACGGAGAGAAGATCCTTCTTGCTAAGGTTGATAAGGCTGTAAAGGAGAACAACGCAGCTGATCAGCAGCGTTATGCTAAGGAGCTCGAGAAACTTTGTGATGATCGTGTAAAGTATGGTTTTGCTACTAAGACCGTTCCTGCAGAGGCAATTCAGTTGAAGAAGGTCGATTACTTCAAGAAGTACAATTCAGAAGCTACTGACAAGAATGTATATGATCAGTATGGTCAGATCCTTACCAGCTTCCGTGGTGGTGCTCAGCCTTATTATATCGGCCAGTGGGCAGATCTTTCACTTAAGCTCTCTAAGGCAGGTGCTCAGGATAAGAACAATTACATCCAGGACTACATGAAGTCAACCGAGTATCTTGATGAGGCTCTTGACCGCTATGTAATTCGTTATGAGGAGGATACCACCAAGGTTAATACTGCTAAGGAGCAGGGCGGTGATGTCGCTAAGCTCGAGCGTGCAGCTAAGTCAACCAAGGCTCTCCTTGATCAGGCAAAGAGCTATAAGATGAACCTCACTCAGAAGTTCGCTGCATCAGGTTATGCTGATGTCAACACACTTGTTGAGATCTTCACTCCACAGGTAGAGGAGAAGAAGACCGACCTCGCATTCCTCAACAACGTAGCTAAGCTTCTTGGCCGTAGCGCTGAGGGTCGTGAGACTGATCTCTATACTCACGTAGCAGACTACTCTTATCAGATTGAGCCATCTATGCAGGCTGCTAAGGGTCTTGCTAAGGCTGCTTTGAAGGCTAAGGATTATGATCGTGCTATCCAGTACTATGATGAGGCTCTTGATCGTGCTATCCAGCCAGATGATAAGACTGAAATCCTTCTTTATGAGGCAGCTATCTATCAGGATCGTGGCAACAAGGGCAAGGCTCGTGAGCTTCTCCGCAAGTCACTCAGCATTGATCCAGACCAGGATACTCCATACGTCATGATCGCAGCTATGTATGCTACTTCAGCCAACCAGTCTGGTGCTGATAAGGCAGCTCTCAAGCAGCTCGTTTACGTTGCAGCATACAATGAGATGATGAACGCTATTGCTAAGGCTCCAAACGATGAGACCAAGGCTAAGTACCAGCGTACTGCAGCTGCTTACAAGGGTGGTTTCCCAGCTAAGGGTGATCTCTTCATGCAGGCAGGCAAGCAGCCAGGTGAGTCATACACCATCGGTGGTTGGATGGGCGTAACCGTTACTATCCAGTGCCAGTAATTCCCAGTTTGGCTTAGCCAATCTGAAAAAATAAAATACATTCGCAATCTGATGAAAGTTTGCGAATGTATTTTTTTATTTTTTGCTTGTCGGAAGCGGTTTCGTCGATCGATGAAAGGAGAAAATGATTCCTAAATCCGGTTTCGTCGATCAATGAAAGGACAAACTAATATCCGGAACTAGTTTCATTGATCAATGAAAGGTGAAAATGATTCCAAAATCCAGTTTCAACGATTAATGAAAGGACTATTTGATAAACTGCCAGGTTTGCGAATCGAAGAGACCTTTGTCGGTAATTTTAAGCTCAGGGATGACTGGCAGACACACAAAGGCCATAGTGATGAAAGGAGCGGCCATCGGACAGCCGGCAGCCGCAATAGTCTCACGTAGGACACGACTCTTGTACGCAATCTCGTGACCACCAAGCGGAGAGATCAGTCCGGCAATAGGCAAGGCTATATCGACCATAACCTCCCGGTTCATGGCAACCTGGCCACCCTTCATCTCGATGATGCGGTTGATAGCTTTGACCAGATATTCGTCTGAAGTACCAACAGCTACGATGTTATGACAGTCATGCGCTACCGTGGCCGCCATCACGCCTTCTTTGAGCCCGAATCCACGCACCAGACCTACATGTGGCTTAGCACCAGGAGTATATCGGTTATAGACCACAATCTTCTGAACCTCGTTCCAAGGGTATTTGGCATCGAGTATAGGATTGCCTGTAACCTTCACCTGTTCGTGACCAGTCAGCAGGCTTCCGTTCTCGGCTTTAATGATATGTGCTGTGTCACCAGGCTTCAGTTCAAGGGCAATATCCGCTTCGGTAATAGGTTGAGCTACGAAGTTGTTCGGATAGTTGTCAAGAATAGAGATCTGATTGTCAAGCGATTTATTCTGTGAGCGTATGGCACTCAGAAAAGAGTTGTAGTTATAGACTTCGCAACCATCAATGAAGGTACTGATGACACGAAGGCGGTAATGAACATCTGAGACAATGATAAAATTGGCACGGTCACCTTCCTGTAGCAGACCCCAATCTAGTCCATAATGGCGTTGTGGGTTGACACAGGCAGCCTGCAATACATCCCACATATTATAACCATCTTCTATGGCGCGATAGACAATATCATTGATGTGTCCATTGATAAGGTCACTCGGATGACAATCGTCCGTACAGAACATCACCATGTCTGGTGACTCGGCAAGCAGCGGAATGAGTCCCTCATAATCACGTGCAGCAGAGCCTTCGCGGATGATAACTTTCATTCCAGCCTTGATACAATCGCGTCCTTCCTGCAGGGTGGCACACTCATGATCTGTACTGATGCCTGCTTGTGCATAACGCATGCGGTCTTCGCCAACGAGTCCGGGTGCATGACCATCTACAGGCTTTCCATACTTGTGTGCAGCTGCAATCTTGGCCATCACCTCAGGATCACCGTTCAGCACGCCGGGATAGTTCATCATCTCTGCCAAGTAGCCGATGTCCTCACGTGCCATCAGCCGCTCAATGGCCTTGCTGTCCAGTTTATATCCGCTGGTTTCTATGTCCGTTCCGCAAGAGGGGACACAGCTTGGTGCACCAAAGCAGAAATTGAATCGGATCTGGCGGCTCGACTTAACCATGAAGTCGATGCCCTCTTCGCCAAGCACATTGCCAATCTCATGCGGATCGGTAATGGCACCGATGGTACCATGCTCCACTGCTACGCGTGCAAACTCAGAAGGTAGCATCATGCTGCTTTCAATATGCACGTGACTGTCAATAAAGCCTGGCATGATATAGTCTTTACAATCTGCAGGGATGGTACACTTACGGATTTCAGATATACGCTTGCCTTCAACAACTACTTCGCCATCAAAGATTTGACGGCCGATAACATCAACGATGTGTCCTTTGTATGTATTCATGACATTTGTTATTTTCTGGCAGTAAGTTTATACCATACCCAGACGATGTAAGCCAGTACAAAGGGGATGGCGAGGCTGACGTAGCTCATGGTCTGGAGCGTAAATTCTGATGATGAACTGTTATAAATGGTGAGCGATGAAGCTACATCTGTATAAGAAGGATAGTATGGTGTGTTGAAATAGCCAGCAATCCAGAAGAGCGACAATACAACCATCATGGTGCCGGCACCGGCATACCAGATGCCACTACGGAAGTCTTTGATTTTTCCTCCAAAAGGGGTATCGGAAATTAGCGTAAAGATAACTCCGAGTAATACAGCTACTGTACCTAACAGGAAGAAGGCAAGGGTTATGATGCTGCCAAAGAGGTTGTGGAAATACTTGTTTTCTACCAGCTTAAACTCATGCTCACTAATGGTTTCATAACCGTCGGTAAACAGCAATGTACCCACTACTACTAGGAACAGAACCACGAAGATAGGAGCATTGATGAGCAGTTGCTTCTTATTCCAGCCTCCTACGATCTGACTTGGAATCTGGTTGATAAACCACAGATTTGCGAGCACACGTGACAGGAAGAGCACCATGAGTCCGAAAGCTACTACGCGCCAGTCGGTGAGTGCTTCAAGTCCGTGCCAAGGTCCCCACTGCGAGATGATAGGAGCCGCAACGTCTGTGAGATTGGTCTTGGTGACGGTGAAGTCGCTTCCAAAGAAGAAGGTACTGACGGCACCACCTAAGAGTATTGGAGCCAGGATGCCATTGAGGAAGAGGAACACGTCATAGGTCTTGCGTCCCAGGAGATTTCCTTCGGCCTTGCGGTATTTATAGCTCACTGCCTGCACTACGAAGCCTAAGAGAATAAGCATCCAGAGCCAATAAGCACCGCCAAAAGAGGTGGAGTAGAAAAGTGGGAATGAAGCAAAGAAAGCTCCTCCGAAAACGACTAGTACGGTAAACGTGAGTTCCCAACGGTGAGCGATGGCATCGACCAGTTTCTCTCGCTGACTGTCAGGCATCTGCTGCAGTAACATGGACTGACCTCCCTGCACAAATAACATGAAAACGAGTATTGCGCCAAGTACGCTGATGAGCAGCCACCAATATTCTTGTAAAAATGTGTATTCCATAAATCAATGTAATTAATGAATCATTAAGCTTCTGGTCCTTTTTTGATTTGTTTAAGCATAATGCCAACTTCTGCACAGAGCAAAATAGTGAAAAGAACGGCGAAGAGGCAGAACGTAGTGATGACCTGCGAGGCAGAGAGGCTGGAGATAGCAGCCTGAACAGGGAGAATATCCTGAATAGTCCATGGCTGACGGCCAACCTCGGCAACGGCCCAGCCGCATTCGTGGCAGATGTAAACCAGTGGCAATGCCAGGAAGGCTACGATAGGGAACAGCATATACTTCTTCCAACTGAAGGTGAGCCACTGCTGACGCTTGAAGGCCATCCAGAGTGTAATCATCAGGAAGACGAGCAGGAAGCCACCAACGATAACCATCAGATGGAAGCAATAGAAGACCACAGGGATGTTAGGAATGGCTTCCTTGACGTCGTTGAAATAACCATAGCCGAAGAATGGATAGTCGGCTTTGAGCTCTGCTTCGGCCTGTGCCATGGCGGCAGCGTCGCCAGCCTGCTTAGCTTCATTGAAACGGCTAAGAGCGGCATGTGCTGCCTTACCGCGCTCAATACGCTCTGCGTAAGGTACGGTGTTCACCACCTTGCCATCGATCATATCCTTACCTTCAATGATATCTTTAACACCAGGGATGAAAGCTTCATAGTCATGACGACCCAGGATAGAGAGACCGTAAGGGATACTGATATCGAAAAGCATCGCATCCTCGTCATTGTTCCATTCTTTGTCTGGATTGACAATGCCGAAACCGACGAGCGGTGTTCCTTGCTGGCCTTCGTAAAGACCCTCCATGGCAGCAAGCTTCATAGGCTGAGTGCGAGTGACTTCGACGGCAGTGCCATCACCTGTAATCATGGCCATGAGGATGCCGATGAGTCCAACCGAACCACCTACCTTGATAGACTTGATGGCAAAATCCACATTACGCTGCTTGAGCAGGAACCAGGCGCTGACGCAGATGACGAAGACACCACCGAGGCACCAAGCTGCCTGAACTGTATGGAAAAACTTATTGACTGCCACAGGAGAGAGAGCCACATCGGCAAAATTGACCATGACATTGCGCATCTGACCGGCACTGAACTCCATGCCAACAGGATACTGCATCCACGCATTTGCTACCAGAATCCACCAGGCCGAAACGGTAGCACCGAAGGCTGTGAGCCAGGTAGCTGC
>DCIF01000088.1:3244-5446 GCA_002315795.1 Bacteroidales bacterium UBA1733 | reverse complement strand
GCACCCTCCTTGCCAGCGTTGGCAACGATCTGACGGAGTGGCTCCTCGATGGCACGCTTGATGATCTCGATGCCGAGCTGTTCGTCATCGTTCTCGCCCTTGAGGCCCTCGAGCGAAGAGATCGCACGGATGTAAGCTACACCGCCACCAGGAACGATACCCTCAGCCATTGCTGCACGAGTAGCGCAGAGAGCGTCGTCTACACGATCCTTCTTCTCCTTCATCTCTACCTCAGAAGCTGCACCGACGTGGAGCACCGCTACACCGCCAGCCAACTTAGCCAGACGCTCCTGCAGCTTCTCCTTGTCATATTCTGAAGTGGTGGTCTCAATCTGAGCCTTGATGGTCTGTACACGCTGTGCGATAGCCTCCTTGTCTCCGGCACCATCCACGATGGTAGTATTCTCCTTAGAGACAACGACTTTGTCTGCACGACCGAGCATCTCAAGTGTTGCATTCTCAAGGGTGAGACCTACCTCTTCGCTGATGACGATGCCACCGGTGAGGATCGCAATATCCTTGAGCATCTCCTTACGACGATCACCGAAGCCTGGAGCCTTGACAGCACAGATCTTGAGTGAGCCACGCATAGAGTTGAGTACGAGGGTTGCGAGTGCCTGTGACTCAACATCCTCAGCGATGATGAGGAGTGAACGGCCCTGCTTAGCCACTGGCTCAAGTACAGGGAGGAGATCCTGAAGGTTAGAGATCTTCTTGTCGTAGATCAGGATGGCTGGCTGATCCATCTCGCAGGTCATCTTCTCGGTATTGTTCATGAAGTATGGAGAGATGAAACCACGGTCGAACTGCATACCCTCAACGACATCCACAGTAGTATCGGTACCCTTAGCCTCCTCAACAGTGATGACACCTTCCTTCTTGACGGTCTTCATGGCTTCAGCGATGAGCTTACCGATCTCTTCGTCATTGTTCGCAGAGATACGAGCTACGTTCTCGATCTTGGTGTAGTCATCACCAATTTCCTCGCTCTGGCCCTTGATGCTCTCAACAACCTTAGCGACAGCTTTATCAATACCACGCTTCAGATCCATAGGGTTGGCACCTGCAGTCACGTTCTTGAGACCTACACCGATGATGGCCTGTGCCAAAACGGTAGCAGTGGTAGTGCCATCGCCAGCAGCATCGCCTGTCTTGCTGGCTACTTCCTTGATAAGCTGAGCGCCCATGTTCTCAAACTGATCCTCGAGCTCGATTTCTTTGGCTACAGATACACCGTCCTTGGTGATGTGTGGAGCACCGAACTTCTTGTCGATGATGACGTTACGGCCCTTAGGACCAAGAGTAACCTTTACAGCGTCGGCCAACTGGTCAACACCACTCTTAAGCAGGTTACGAGCTTCTGTATCGAATTTAATAATCTTTGCCATATAGACCCACCCCATCCCTCCCTCGTAGGGAGGGGGATTGCTAGTTACAACCCCTTTCCGTGGAGTGGCTGCGGATTCTAATATTAATAATGATTGACCCCCTTACAAACTTTTCATTCTCCCTCCCTACGAGGGAGGGTAGGGGTGGGTCACTTATCCAAGTATTGCTACAATATCTGACTGACGCATGATGAGGTACTTCTCTCCCTCAAACTCGAGCTCCTGGCCGCTGTATTTGCCATAGAGAACGGTATCGCCAACCTTTACAACCATTTCTTCGTCCTTAGTGCCGTTGCCGCAAGCAACAACTTCGCCCTTCAATGGCTTCTCCTTAGCGGTATCAGGGATGATGATGCCACCAATGGTCTTTGTCTCGGCCGGTGCTGGCTTGATGAGCACGCGGTCTGCAAGTGGTTTAATTTGCATAGTCTTTTTAATTTTATTATAATGTATTTATATTATCAGCGGGATGCTCTGACGGATGTCGGTTCGCGTCATTCCGTAGCTGTAACACGATATGCAAAAGCCGTGCCAAATAGATTGATGCTATTTTTGACCTTCGAAAATAGGTTTTACAGCGACATTTTGTCATTTTTTGTGACAAAAATTTGGAGACTCGTTTATTTCTTCTTATATTTGCACCGATTTTGGCTTTGATAGTTCAAAATGTCACAGTCTTTCAGAAAAAACACACAATAAAGATTATACTATGAAACTCGTTTTTCTTGATGCTTATGCTGCTAATCCGGGAGATATCTCGCTTGCTCCGTGGGAGGAGTTAGGACTGGAGATTGTCCGATATGACCGTACTGCG
>DCIF01000088.1:0-3127 GCA_002315795.1 Bacteroidales bacterium UBA1733 | reverse complement strand
GTGATGGCTACGGGTTATAACGTAGTTGATCTGGCTGAGGCGACACGTCGCGGCATCATTGTCACGAATATTCCAGCATATAGTACGATGTCTGTTGCTCAGATGGTCATGGCGCATATCTTGAATATCGTCACACCTGTTGATTATCATGCGCATACTGTACATGTGGGTCGATGGGAGAAAAATCCGGATTTTACGTATTGGGACAAACCTCTTATTGAACTGGATGGCCTCACCTTAGGAATCGTCGGGTTAGGCAATACAGGCAAGGCTACGGCTACTATTGCACAGGCGTTTGGTATGAGGGTGGTGACCTATTCTTCTAAGCCTGAAGCTGAATTGGCTTTGATGGGAATTTACAAAGCGCCTTCGCTCAATGCATTGTTCCGCGAGGCAGATATCCTGAGTCTGCACTGTCCGTTGACGGATGACACTTACCATCTGGTCAATAAGTCACGTCTGCGTCTGATGAAACCAACAGCTATCGTGATCAATACGGGCCGTGGTCCGCTGATCGATGAACAGGCTTTAGCCGATGCCCTGAATAAGAAACAGATCTACGCGGCCGGACTTGACGTTCTGACAGAAGAGCCTCCTCGTCATGGATCTCCGCTCATCCATGCTCGCAATTGCTTCATCACTCCTCACATTGCTTGGGCTTCTGCTGCTGCGCGTAATCGTCTGATGGAAATTGCGATCCAGAATGTCAAAGCATTCTTGCACAACAAACCTCAAAATGTGGTGAACAAGTAACAGATGTAACAAGTTTATGATACAAAAAAAGAGGAGCCAAATAGCTCCTTTTTTGTTGCTTTTATAAAAATGTAATAGTAGAACCCACTTTTTTGCCCTTAAATTTGTTACATAGAGATTATTTCTCTATCTTTGCATCAAACTAGAGAATAATGATACACACACACACTTTGACCAAGCGTTGGCTTTTGGTCTTATTTCTCCTTATTTCTACATTGACTGTACAGGCGCAGTTCTGCCGCTTGTTCGATTCTGACTATGATTTGCCGAATACACTTGTCAACGATGTAGTTGAAGATACCAACAGTATGATCTGGGTAGGTACAGAAGATGGACTATTCAGATATGATGGTTCCAAGTTCTCAATTTATAAGCAGGATCTCAGCAATACTCATTCTTTGCAGGACAATTATATCCGTTGTCTTTATGTCGATAAAGCGGGTCATTTGCTGATCGGATCACGAGCAGGCTTGCAAGTCTATCGTCCTGAAACCGATGACTTCTCTGAACTGGCAGGTTTTGCGGATGGATCTCCATTACCTGGAGATATTGCTCACATTTATCAGCGTTCCAATGGAGAAATCTGGATGACCGGTAATGCTACTGTCAGTCTGGTTTTTGACGAGCATGACAATCCGTTGCTTGTTCCGAATGCTTTCACACACGTCATAGATATGACCGAAGGAGTCACTGAAGATGTGGATGGCCGCATCTGGGTGACCAAGAGTGTTTCAGATATGTATCGTCTGGAGGCAGATGGTAAGATTGTCTGTGCGAAATATGATACTCCCGATCAATCTTTTATGCAGATTTTTACTGCAGCTGACGGTAATCTCTATGCCGGTGGACAGAAGCAGGGCCTTTTCCGTTACAATCGCGACACAGATTCTTTTGAGCAGTTAGGAACTGCGGCAGATGCTACTTATCAAGTGCGTGATATGTGCAATCTGAGTAGAGAAGAAATGCTTGTGGCCACCGATAATATGGGTCTGAAGACCTATAATTTCAAGGATCAGACTTTCCGTTCCTATCTTTTTGATAACGGACGTATTGATCCTTTGACACAGAAGGTACATGCGGTTTGTCTCGATAATGAGAACTCTATCTGGTTAGGCCTCTATCAGAAAGGTCTCATGATTATCCCTTACGAACAGCAGGCTTTTAAGTATCTGGGATACAACTCATATCACTATAACTGCATTGGTGATAAATGTGTCACCTCTATTTTGCAATCTGACAAGAATGTCTTTTGGGTTGCTACCGATAATGATGGCATATATAGTGTGACGCGCGAAGGTCAGCAGCTCAAGCACTTTCCTTATACCGGAGAGCCTAACATGTTGCCTTCTTCGCTTCTCTGTCTGTATATGGATTCAAAAAACCGCTTCTGGTTTGGCAGTTACACGCAGGGTTTTGGCCAGATCGACGTCAGGACAGGAAAGTGCTCATACGTTAGTATCAATGGCAAAGAGATGCGCAACTCAAGTATCTATAATTACGCAGAAGATGATAAAGGTCGTGTCTGGGCAGCTTCTATGGGTACAGGCATCTATGTCTATGATGAAACTCGTAAGACGATGGTTACGGCTGTAGATACCGTTTATTGCCAGTGGACCAACGATATATGCTTTGACAAGGTTCGCCATCAGATGTATGCTGCTACCCATAATGGACTGGCTATCATTGAGACCGACAAACCCGGCTTCCCGTCAGAAAACTACCTGCCATCGTGCGTCGTTTATTCCATAGAGAGCTATAGCCTCAATGAGCTTTGTGCCTGTACCAATCATGGTCTGTTGCTGTTCGACCTCACGACACACAACTGCCGTGAGTTTACAGTGTCAAATGGCATGCCAAGTGATGTGGTCTATTCTTGTCTGGTAGATATCAACGGTAATATCTGGGCTTGCGGTAATGCGGGTCTCTGTTGTGTCGATCCAAAGCGTGGCTCTATTACCACCTTCACGGCCAGCGATGGCATTCAGAGTAACGAATTCTATAAGAACACCGCGTTGAAAGACGATCAGGGAAATCTCTGGTTTGGCGGAATTGCTGGCATCACGTGGTTCGATCCTGCTAAGATCTCTCTCGATGGGAAGAAGTGCCGAGTGCGCATCACAGATTTTGTCGTGGCCGGACGTTCGTTCCACAGTGACTATGTGCTTCCATACGAAGACAATTCACCAACCATAGAGATGGGTACTCTGCCAATCATGAGTACGCGTCGTGCCATCTATAAATATTCTCTTGATCACGATGCATGGATTACTTTGCCTGCAGGACAGAACCATGTTGCTTTCAGCCATCTTACTTCTGGTAAGCATGTGTTTGATTTTGTGGGGATTGTCAATGGCGTAGAGTCGGACGTAGAGCG
>DCIF01000049.1:26057-30630 GCA_002315795.1 Bacteroidales bacterium UBA1733 | reverse complement strand
CCTTCGTGCAGCATCTTGTGTCCAGTGAGCAGTTTGCGTGGATAGTCGAAACCTACGAAGAGGGGAGTAGTCTTTCGCTTGAGGTTCAGCTTGAGAACTTGAGAAAAATCAAGTTCGCCTAAAGCACGGTAAAAAGTGGCTTCATTCGTCTTCTCCTGGATGATTCGACCATCAGGCAGATTGATGCGAAGCCTGCGCTTTGGAATGGCCTGATACCGGATCAGATCCTCCTCACTCATACGTGCCAGCTTGCGATATTGACGCGACTTTTCTTCGGCTTTGATCCTGTCGGCCAATGAGACAAGCAACTGTTGAGGAACATTTTCATCCAGCTGTTGCAAGATGCGATAGGTAGTGCGTAAATCCTTAAGTGTAGGTTTCATCAGACTTCCATTGGTTAGATTGATTCTGGTACGATCGAGATAGTGCTACTTGAATTATTACCCTCCTGTATCACTCGTATCTGCACAGGGATGCGCTCCTGCAGTTCTTCTACATGACTGATAATGCCGACATGACGACCTGCTTTGCTGTGGAGCGAACGAAGCGTCTCAATGGCATGCTGCAGTGGTTCGCCACTGAGCGTGCCGAAGCCCTCGTCGATGAATAAGGTATCGACCGAAAGTGTCTGGCCGATATCACTGAGTGCTAGAGCCAGGGAGAGTGAAACCAGGAAGCTTTCGCCACCAGAGAGAGTACTGGCTGCACGAGAGACAAATCCCTGATAAGCATCTTCTAAAGAGATGACAAATGTGCCAGGAGCAACCTTGAGCGTATAGCGGTCTGACAGCGTCTGCATGTAGCTGTTGGCCGAATGGATGAGGCTGGAGAGTACGTAGCTCTGTGCGATCTTGCGGAACTTGTTGCCGGTTGAGTCACCAATCAACTGATTGATGCGTGACCACCGCTGATAATCCGCGTTTTTCTTATCCGCATCTTTAATCAATGAATCCAGCTGCTTGCGGTGCTCTGCATCCATGGCCAGCTTCTGCTTGATGGCACCTAACTGTTCTCCATTGTTTTTCTGTTGCTGGCTCAGCGTCTGCTGCTGTTCAGAGAGGAACGACAGTGAGTCTGCATCGGTAAGTGCCGGCTGCTGATCCTGGTGCTCCTGCCATTGTTGTCTAAGCTGTCGCATGACGGCCTCACGTTTCAAGACCTCCTCGCGAAGAGTAGCCAGCTGCTTCTCACGTGCTTCTTCCTGACTGATGATTGCTTCGAGCGTTTTTATTCTCTTTTCGATACCCTCTTTGAGTGTCTTCAGTCTTTCGATGATCTGATCATCATAAGCGGTGTGATGCAATGACATACATGCATTCTGAGCTTTCTGTAGCGAGTCTTCGGCCATTTGCTTATAACGTTCAACCGTCTTTGTCTGAAACTCCAGTTTCGGCTGAAGCGCCTTGATATTGGCGACGGTAGCTTGAAGGGCGGTCAGTGCATTACGATGCTGCTTATCAGCCTCTTTATATGCTTTCTCTGCTTCCAGATAGAAGCTGGCGAGTAGTTCTTCCTGAGGGAACGCTTGCACAATTGTTTGTTGGCAAAGTGGACAAGTGTCGCCAATTTTTAGGCGAGTTCTCATCTCTTTGGCCCACACATGCGACTGCTGCTGTTGCTTCTCAAAGAGTTCGCGAGTGGTCTCTACACGAATCATGGCATCATGTTCACACTGCTGCAGTTGTGGTAGCTTCTGTGCTAATTCGCCGTATTGATCTTGCTGTTTTTTGAGGAATCCGGATTCTCGCAAGTATGCTTCCTGATAGGCTTGCGCATCATTGCAAGTATGCATAGTGCCAATGAGGATCGTATGCTCCTGCATCTGCAGGTCTTTTTGCTTGCGTAGTTCTTCAAGAGGAGTAGGGCAACGACCCTCTTCCAGCTTGGTTCTTTCATTTTCGAGCGTAGAGAAAGCCTGCTGGTAATCGGCTGTAGCTTTGTCGGTCTTTGCCGAGAGTTCGTTGGCTAAGGTGATCCAGCGCTGTTTCAGGCTGATTATTTCAAGTTCTTTCTTGTTCTGCTCGTAGGACAACTGAAGCGCAGCACTGCTTTGCTGCAGTTCCTCTGTCTGCTCTGGAGACAGCACGTTGATCGCATTTTTCTTCTGCAGAGATTCGTCATAGAGGTTTTTCTTCTGTGCCGTGACGTCAAAGATCTTTCTGCCGATCTTTGAATAGACATCCACTCCGGTAATCTTCTCCAGAATCTCGGCCTTCTCATCATCTTTACTATTGAGGAAGCGTGTAAACTCTCCTTGAGCCAACAAAGTAGTACGACAGAACTGGTTAAAGTCCAATCCGATGGCCGCTTTGATTTCAGCTTCTACTTCCTTGTCTTTGGTGAGTGTATGGTTTGTATCCAGATTCCTCAGATTCCAGTCCTTCGGCTGCATGTTACCAGTGGCTTTTTTTCGAGCACGGGTGACACCCCAGGTAGCCTCATAGTGCACCTGATTACTGCCGGTAAAGGTCAGTGTGACAAAGGCTTCTCCTGTATTTCTGCGCATCAGCTGACGAGGATCATCAATCTTGACACTTTTCTCTCCTTCTTTGGTGTCACCTTGCATCTTAGTATCATACATGCGCGGTGTCTTGGCGAAGAGTGCCAGACAGATAGCATCGAGAAGGGTTGATTTCCCTGCACCGGTCTTTCCTGTAATAAGGAATACCTCACTGTCAGCCAATGGACTTGCTTCAAAGTCGATGACCGCATCCTCTATCGAGGCTATGTTGTGAATGGTCAGTTTCTGAAACTTCATAGTCAGTATGTTGTGAGGTTATCTGTCTTCGTTCACCATGGCCAAAGCTTCATTGAAAAGCTCCTGCATTTCGCCATCGAATTCAATCTTTAGAAAGCTGGCATAGCGACTGGCAATGTCAATAGGTTCTTCGCGCTGGAACTCCTGTACAGTCAGAATCTTGGTTTCTTGATCTGCAGTTTCTTTCCGATGCGCATTAATGTGGCAGAAACGACATTGCTTGTCTTCTACCAGAGCCGTAGCTTCAGCCATCGCCTCGACAGGAAGGAAATCCTCAATCTCGACGTTGAGACGGAGGTAGGCAGCTATGTCTGACGGAAAGTTGCGTAACAATTGCTTGGCTTCGTCCCAGGTTACTGCACCTTTGGAAGGAAGTGTAACCAGCGGATGAGGGTTCTGGATCTCGATCTTTTCGACTTGAGGAGTTTCTCCATGCTTTTCGATGCTGACGAGGCTCACAGAGTGCGGATAGTTCTCATCGAAAGTTACAGGTAATGGTGTGCCAGCATAACGCACATTATGCTGTCCGGTATGGATGAACTGTTCATGATGGATGTGACCGAGTGCCAGATAGTCGTAACCCTGACCGAGTTGCTGAAGTTCGAAACTGTCGATGCCACCAACTGAATATTCACTGGCATGATCATGACCGGCATAGTCACACCCTTTGACGGTGGTGTGTGCTGATAGGATGACGGGCAGATTATCTGTGTTCCTCTCTTTCACAGAGTCAAGTAGTTGCTGGAAAAATCCCTCAGGAATGTTGCGTTCGTGAGTGTATGGCAGCGCTACTACATACCCTTTCCCTTTGATATCAATGATGTGTGCATCTGGGTTGTCCTTCTCCAGATTTCCAATAGTATAGACACCTAATGCACGCCAGGGAGTGCGAAATATCTCATGCTTTGAACCACTGTCATGATTGCCGGCAGTAATCACCATGATCATGTCGGGATTCGCTTCATGAATCCGAACAAGCGCATCGGTCAACATTGTCTGCACTGCGGCTGATGGCTGTGGTGTGTGATAGACGTCGCCACAGAGCAGGAAACAATCTGGTTGTTCCCTGCTTACAATCTCCACCATCTGATTTAGCATTGCTTGCTGCTCTTCGGTGCGATCATAATTATATAATGTGTGGCCAAGGTGCCAGTCGCTCGTGTGTAAGATTTTCATACACTCCCTGTGTATTTATTTGCTGATAAAGTCAAGAATCTGCTCAGCATGTATCTTGGTCTTGATCTCCTTTGGCGTAAAGATCTTCTCGATGACTCCCTCTTCGTTGACCAGATAGGTGGTGCGGAGGATGCCGATGGTATGACGGCCACAAGCCACCTTCTCTCCCCAGCATCCCAGTTCCTGCAAGAGGGTGGTCTCTGTGTCGGCAATGAGTGGAAACTCAAGGCTCTGCGCGTCTGCAAACTTTTTCTGCAGTTCCTGACGATCCTTGCTTACGCCAATGATCTCATAACCGGCAGCGGCCAGTTCGGCCTTGTGAGCCTGCAGGGAACAAGCTTCTGCCGTACAACCACTTGTGTTGGCTTTTGGATAACTATAAAGCACGATCTTACGACCACGATAGTCGCTGCTCTTGATCTCATTTCCGTTCTGGTCTTTACCGAGAACTTCAGGGATTCTATCTCCTACGTTCATTTTAGTTCTGTATTATGGTTGGTTCTATTCTTGCTATTGGATCAAGTCAAATATAAGTAGTTGTTCAAAATTAATTTATATTATCCCAGCAATCAAAAACATTATATATCTTTTTCACTCTTTTGCGCATCTTTATGTCTTTATCTCAGTTACAATGTAACA
>DCIF01000049.1:22299-26027 GCA_002315795.1 Bacteroidales bacterium UBA1733 | reverse complement strand
GCGCCTTCGATAAAAACTTGAATCTGCATCAAAATAGCAGAAAAATATATATAATTAATTTTGATCACCTACTTAGAAGCCCACAAAGATAGCAATAATTCACTGATTTTGCAACACTTTTGAGTATTATCTGACAAAAAAAGTACTTTGGAGCTATGTCATAAGCTGACAATAGCTCCAAAGTATCAAATATCAAATATCACACGGCCTTTAATTGCCTGATGTTTGAAAGGAATTGCATTCGGTTACATCCTCCAACTCACGGAATTCAGAAGGACTGTACCCAGTCTGTCGTTTGAATGTTTTTACAAAATAAGACGGATCGTCAAAGCCAAGTTCGAATGCTATTTCCTTGATCATAAGATTGCTGAAGCGTACCAGTCGCTTAGCTTCGAGCATGATGCGCTCATTGATAAACGTCAAAGGTGACATGTGGGAGCACTCGTTGACACTTTTGTTGAGCGTTCTGGCAGCCACATGCAGGCTGTCTGCATATTCCTGCACACTATGCATGTGCGTGAATTCTTTTTCTACCATGCGTCTGAACTTGATGAACAGTTGATGTGATGGTCTTAGCGAATCGATTTGCAGATCGCCTTCCTGTGTGCCATGACGCTGAATCTTGACCAGGAAGATGCGTAAGAGAGACTGCAGCACATCCACATTGCCGAATGCTTCAGTCAGTGGCACTTCTTCTTCCATCTGCTGTGCCAGGTCGGCGAGCACCTGTGCGGTCTCTTCATTCACTAAGTAGTAGGGTACGGTGTCGTAACTATGGAAGACGTTGTACTTGAGAAACAGGTTACTCTCGTTTTTGAGGAAGTTAGAACACATCTTGATACTTATGCCCCGATAGTTGTTGCAGTCATCAAAATGGTGTATCTGTCCGGGAGAGATGAAGAAAAGTGCATTAGGCTTCACCTCATATTGCATAAAATCAACGGTGTGGATACCCGATCCCTCCTGAAACCAGAGTATCTCATAGAATGAATGCATATGGGGGGAGCAATTGTCAAATTCTTCGTCTTGCAGAAAATCTGGCATGTGCTCAACGCTGAACCCATTACCGCAGGGCATTTTGCACACCGGTATGTGCATAGATAGCATTTTATCACTGTTCATAATGATATTATTTGCGTGCAAAGATAAGAATAATAATAGTAGAAAATGGTATTTGAGCGTACTATTTATTATCTTGTGCCGAAATTACCTGTTACTATGCCGATTTGTTTTTGTGCAAATGTAAAAATAAACCTACATTTGTGCCGTCGATTTACATTTTTACTAACAAAAAACACAAAAAACAATGGCAACAAAGTATTCAGGAACCCAGACAGAAAAGAATCTGGAGGCAGCATTTGCTGGTGAGAGTCAGGCTCGTAATAAATACACCTATTTTGCATCTCGTGCCAAGAAAGATGGCTTTGAGCAGATCGCAGCCATTTTCCAGCAGACCGCAGATAATGAGAAGGAGCATGCTAAGATGTGGTATAAGGAACTGCATGACGGCATTGGCTCGACTGCAGAGAATCTGGCAGCTGCAGCTGATGGCGAGAACTATGAGTGGACAGATATGTATGAAGGCTTTGCCAAGACGGCCGAAGCAGAGGGCTTCAAAGCATTGGCAGCTAAGTTCCGTCTTGTAGCAGCGATTGAGAAGCGTCATGAAGAGCGTTACCGCGCACTGCTGAAGAACATCGAGACCTCTCAGGTATTTGAGAAGAGCGAAGTAAAGGTTTGGGAATGCCGCAACTGTGGCCACATCGTAGTGGGTACTGCTGCTCCTCAGATCTGTCCAACCTGCGTTCATCCTCAGTCATACTTTGAGGTACACGTAGATAACTTCTGATTCTCGGTTCTCTGTCAGAATTGAAAACATAAAACAGCTGTGTCATAAGCCACAGCTGTTTTTTGTTTTGATCAGTATGAGAAGTTCATCAGGATCGGATCTTCTACCACGATAGAGTTCTTCTTCCTGCTTTCCATCACATTCAGAAAATCCTCGAAATTCTGTTCCAGACGCTTTTCCAGTTCTTCCGGTTTGCTCTTCTGCATGGAGAGATATTTATCCAGTCGTTTGATCTCACCGGCAAAGTTTTTGTTTTCCTTATAGTAATCAAGTAAGCGATACATAGCTGCTTTATACTGCGCCAGAGAGTATCGCTGATCATCCATATGCGTCAATGCATATTCTACAGAAGCTGCAATGTAAGCCAGATAGAATCCTGCATTGCGCTTGACCCATGACAATTCGTCCGGACCCAGATAGACTGCCACATCTGGTGTGTTCTTGCGGAATCTTGAGAGATAGTCAGCAGCTTCTTTCATGCCTTTGGTCGAGAGATAGTTGCCAAGGATCCATCGGCTGCAAAGCAACGCTTCTGTATTATGTCGGCGACAGAGTGCAGGAGTGGAGAGATTGGTAGGAGAGGGGATGATTCCTTCTTCAAGCTCTTTGTTCAGCTGGCGGATCTGATCAGATACCTCCGTATGGTTTTCAGTATCTCCGGCACCACTGTAATAGTTGCGCAGAATGGTCAACTGCTCAAGATATTCCTCGTAGTGCGGATCGTAATACTGACTAAGCAGGTCAATGACTTCTTTCTGGTACTTGATGGCCTCAGGATACTTATTCATAACGAAATAGATCTTTGATGCCGTCTTCATATGCTTGAGTTTGTCATTGGCACTGATTCTGATTTTTCCGTCAATACGCAGAGCCTCACGTGCCCAGCTGATGGCTTCTTCCTTATCATCCATTTTCAGATAAAGATTGGCAACATAGTTGCTGCGGTTTGCCACAAAAGCATCCTCGGCTGATAGGTTGGCGCTATGTAACGTGATAGCGCGTTTGTTGGCTTCAATTGCCTTGAAAGGAATGTTCAGCTGTTCGTAGCACAAACCCATTTTGACAAGAGCCTCAATATAACGCGGATCGTTTGGCGTTGACTCCAGATAATTGGTTTCTCTCAGCAAGTAGATCAGCGCCTCCTCATAATCGCCAGTCAGAAAATAAGAGCTGGCAATGCTGTCAAGTTTGGAGGTCTCATGCGCTACATCTTCTTCAGACATCATCGATCGGTCTAACCTCTGTGCATGAACTGAGAGTGTGCAGCATAGAAGAAATAAGCAACAATAAAAATACCTCATAGCAATTATTCTTTCGTTTTCGATAAGTAGCTTGAATACATCTTATAATAATGTTCGTATCGGCCATCGCTTACAATTTTCTTAAGCTTGGCCTGTGTCTCTTTGTCAGAACGGATGAACGTGATGATATCAGGATGATAACGGGTTCCGGCATCCTTGATAAATTCTTTCAGCACGGTCTCAAAAGGCTTCGGATGATGGTAGTTTCGTCCGATGTTCTCAGTGGCAGCATCCAGACAGTCGCAGACAGTAGTGATACTGATCATTGGGAAGTAGGCCGACTGGCGGTTATCGAACGTAGCAGGATAGCCTCGGCCATTGTACCATTTGTGATGTCCAAGTGCGATATCACGATAGTCTTTGAGCGAAGGGTCGATATCGAAGAAAGGGATAGACTTCTGCGGATGCAGAGTCAGAATGTTATATTCGTGATCGAAAATTCGACGGATACAGTTATTGACCACGGACGGCATGCAGATTTTTCCTAAATCGTGGAAAATGGCCGACTGGTAAGCAAAGTCAATCAGTGAGTCTCTCTGTGCAGCAACGTCCTGAAGAGAATGAATGTTAGGAAGTCC
>DCIF01000049.1:13155-22238 GCA_002315795.1 Bacteroidales bacterium UBA1733 | reverse complement strand
TCGGCCACCATGGTTACATGTACATAGGTGGTAGGCTGTTCGGTGATGATCAGACGGAAAAGAAGGTCACGGCGTTCTTCTGTCGTGAGATAATAGAGCAATTCTCTTTTTAAGGCTATTTCAGAGAGAACCATGCCTTTCTCGAAAGAATCATTTCCATGAGCAATGTAATTCAGTCGTGTGAACGAATGCTCTACCAGTCTGAGAATGGCCTGGCGCTTCTCTGCATAAGTCAACGATGAATGCTTAATGATATGAAAATAGGTCTCAAACAGATTATTGAGATAGCCGAAATTCAGATTCCTGTGTTTAGGAGTATTGATCATATCCGGATCTTCAGTTAATAGCGACTTCACATTCTGGAGCGCCTGATCCCACGTAATATGACCCATGAAAGCCTCGATCAGCTGATCATCGTAAGGGAGTTTGGCATAATAATAGTTGGTGAGATGTTTCAGATCACCTCCTTTATTTTTCTTGAACTCCGAATAGTAATAATATAACTGATTCTTCAGTCGGTCGCTCTTCCATCCCTGACTGATGAAGATAGTAATACCACGAAGACTGAACAGATCCAGAGACCAGGTAGCAAACGCGTTCAACAGACTGTCTTGACTGAAGATTGCCTGCATCTCAGGCGATTCGTAGATTTTTCGGATGTTTTGAGTCAGGTTCAGGCTTTCCTGTAAAGAGGCATTTCCGGCCTGAGTATGAATGACGGCCAGATTGACATATGCTGAGATAAAATAGTAGTAGTTAAGCGGATCCTTGAATTCGGCCAGCTTGTTGCGAAGGTTCATCACCTTGTGATAGCAGATCTCCGAACGCAGACTGGCTTCACGGTCACCCATGCGAGCACACTGGAAGTAGTAGAGACCAGAACACATGTAGCAGAAAATCAGGTGCTCTACGTCTTGCTTCTTTTCGTAATAGGGCAGCATGATGTTCATCAACTCCTCATAGAGGAAAATGTCAATGACACTATGATGATACATGCTGCGCGTATAGAAGAAAAGCGAGTCGTATGCTGCTTCTGGAACCTCGGAACGCTGGAAATACTCCTTCAGTTCGTCAATAGCCTTATTATCCTTCTCATAGAACGTCGCGAAAGTCGTGGCACGACGTTCAAACATATCGATCCACTCACTCTGAGAAAGATCGTAGAAGATGCTGTCGTTATAGAGATTCGATTGCGTAATGGCATAAGAAATCTGTTGGAAGATACGGCCGAAATTGGGTGCCCCAGGGATAGGAGCCGCTTTGCACATAGCTTCATCTTGCTCTTTCTCAATTTTCGGATATACATTGCGCGACCAAGAGGTACCTGTTGACACAGAATAGATGTAATTCTGGGCCATCAGCGTACCACCTGTAAGCAGTATCAGAAAAATGAGAAAGAGCTTCTTATTCATTATTCTTCGTAATCAATCATTGGAGGGTGAAAGCTGCGTGCTTCACTTCACGACAGTTTAGTCCGATCATAAGATCAAAGTCTCCAGGTTCATTCACGAACTCAAGTTTTGCATTATAGAATTTCAACATCTCTGGTGTGACAGCAAAAGTCACTTCCTTGCTCTCACCTGGTGCCAGAGTCACGTGTTGGAATCCCTTGAGCTCCTGTACAGGACGAGTGATTGAGGCTGCCAGGTCACGTGTGTAGAGCTGCACGATAGTTGTTGCCTCTCGTTTGCCGGTATTACTGAGGGTCACCGTAGCGCTGAGACTGCCGTTGCCATCCAGTTTGTCGTTGCTTAGTTTGATATCACTCAACTCAAAAGTAGTGTAGGTGAGACCCCAGCCAAATGGATAGAGTGGAGCATTGGTGACATCCAGATAGCCAGAAGTAAACTTACCATAGTCATTTTCACCGATCGGACGACCTGTATTCTTGTGATTGTAGTAGAGAGGCAACTGACCAGCGTTCTGAGGGAAGGTAGTGGTGAGATGACCCTGTGGAGCTACGTCACCAAAGAGAACGTCACAGATCGCATCTCCAGCCTCACTGCCAGGGAACCAGATATCCAGAATGGCAGGAACGGTCTCCGACTCGTGCTTCAAAACCATCGGACGACCATTAGCCAGCAACAGTACTACAGGCTTGCCGGTCTTTACGAGTGCATCCAGAAGATCACGCTGAGAAGCCTGCATCTCGATGTCGCTCATTGACGCTGCCTCACCAGTCATCTCCTTAGCTTCTCCCAGAATAGCCACAACAACGTCTGACCAGCGTGCTGTTGCCAAAGCCTCATTGAGGAGTTCCTGATGGCTGCGTGTTGAAGGCTGATCATACCAAAGAAAACGCTGTTCAAGGGTAGCATCGTAGGAATAGTGGCAACCTTCGGCATAGCGTACTTCTGCAGCACCAGCCAGGCGCTGCTTCATAGCGTCAAAGATGGTGGTGTAGAGGGTGTGGTCAGACGGAACGCTCCAGCAGCCACGCAGCTGAGACTGGTTGTTGGCCATCGGACCAATGAGTGCGATCTTTCCCTTTTTCTCAAGCGGTAGAAGATCGTTATCGTTCTTCAGCAATACGAAAGTACTGGCAGTGATCTTACGGGCAGCCTCACGGTTCTCAGCCTTGAACAGCTCGGTCTTGCCACGCTCTTTGTCGTTATATCGGTAAGGATCGTCGAAGAGTCCGAGACGATATTTGGCCTGCAGTACACGATAGCATGCCTCGTCAATCTGCTTCTGGGAGATGCGCTTTTCTTCGAGCAGCTTCTCAAGCTGTGTAATATAGAGCTCAGAACACATATCCATATCGACGGTTGCTTCGAGTGCACGCTGAGCCACGACGTCATCACCGCCAAGACCATGAGCCTCCATCTCGCGTATAGCACCGTAGTCAGTGACGATGAAACCATCGAACTTCCACTGTTTGCGGAGCAGGTCGTTCTGCAACCAGGCATTGGCCGTCGCTGGAGTGCCGTTGATATCGTTGAACGAAGTCATCACACTTCCGACACCGGCTTCTACGGCCATCTGGTAGGGAAGGAGATATTCGTTAAACATACGGTTCTCGCTCATGTCGGTCGTATTATAGTCACGTCCAGATTCTGCAGCACCATAGAGTGCATAGTGCTTCAAACAGGCCATCAGTGTCTGCGGATGGCTCAGATCATCACCCTGCCAACCCTGCACATAAGCACGTCCAATAAGTCCACTCAGCCATGGATCTTCACCGTTACCTTCGGCAATACGACCCCAGCGTGCATCGCGGCAAATGTCAACCATCGGACTATAAGTCCAGGCGATACCGTCAGTTGAAGCCTCACGTGCGGCAATCTGAGCAGAGAGTTTTACTCCGACGGTGTCCCATGCACAGGATACGGCCAAAGGAATAGGGAACTCGGTCTGATAACCGTGAATCACATCCAGACCAAATAGGATCGGGATACCCAGACGGCTTTCTTCTACAGCGATGCGCTGATATTCGCGGATTTCGTCAGCACCTTTGATGTTCAGTATCGAGCCGACTTTACCATCTTTGATCTGGTTTACGATATCGGTCTGTTCTGAAATACCTGTGACAATCGGACCAGGAGCTGGCAACAGATTCGTCTGGCCAATCTTCTCGGCTAAAGTCATTTTAGACATAAGGTCATTGATAAAGGTCTCTTCTGGTGAAGCGGACTTACTCTGGCATCCAGCCAAAGCTGTGGCAGCAAGTGCAGCTACCAAGGTGGTATATTTGTTTTTCATCGAATGTAATTTTAATTACAAAATACGCGCAAATATAAGAAATATATTAGTATGATGATTGTTTTGAGCGAAAAAAGTGATCTTATTTTGAAAAAATAACTCATTTATTCTAAAAACAAGAACCATGAGCGCCAATTCGGATGCGTTTTCTGCCTCTGTTTTCAAATAAATGATTATCTTTGCACCCATCAAAAACTTATCATCTCAACTGTCATGAAAAGAGCAATTATTGTTGGAGCCACTTCCGGTATTGGCCTTGAAGTAGCCAAGGAACTTTCCCGACGAGGCTGGACCTTGGGTTTAGCCGGCCGACGTCACCAGCTTCTGATCGAGATTCAGCGCAAGGATCTTAATGTGGCAGCGATTGAATCGATTGATATCACGCGCGAAGATGCAGCAGACAAGCTACGTACTCTCATCGGAAAGCTCGGAGGTATGGATCTTTATTTTCATAGTTCTGGCATCGGTTTTCAGAATCCGCTTCTCGACGTAGAGAAGGAGATGGCCACGATCAATACCAACACCATGGGTTTTGGTCGTATGGTCACGGCTGCTTATAAGTATTTTGAAGGACAGGGGGAGGGGCATATTGCTGTGATCAGTAGTATTGCCGGAACTAAAGGTTTAGGAGCAGCTCCCGCGTATTCTTCTACCAAACGCTTCATCAATCATTACCTTGAGTGTCTTTCACAACTTGTCCGTATGCGTCATCAGAACATCACGATTAGTGATATTCGTCCAGGATTTGTGAAGACAGCGCTGATTGCCGATGGTGGCAATTATCCCATGCAACTTGATGCTGCTGAGGTGGCCAGAGAAATTGTAGAAAAATTGGAGCGACGCAAGGCCATCATCACTATAGACTGGCGTTACCGTATTCTGGTATTCTTCTGGCGTCTCATTCCACGTTGGCTTTGGATCCGTCTTCCTATCGTCACAAAAGAGATTTAATACGTTGACATCTAGATTAATTACTATTTTCATCATGAAATACCTCTTTCCTTCCTTATTGCTGGTAGTCGGTTTATCTGCTTGTACCAAAGCTCCAGTTTCTGTAGAAAATGCTCCTGAGCTCAAACCTCGTCTGGTTGTAATGACCGACATCGGACCTGCCGATGTCGAACCCGATGATAATGAGTCGGCCGTACGTCTTCTTGCCTACGCTGATCGTTTCGAGATAGAGGCTATCATCACAACGATCGGTTGGAACTGTGATCCTTATCCCTCTGAATGGGCAGAATACCTCAATCGCGTGGTCGATGGCTATGCTATCGATGTGAATAATCTGATGAAGCGCTCACAGCAAGCAGGTTTTCAGACGCTTGACGCGGAACAGCATGAACCTCAGGAACTCGGCTATTGGCCAAGTGTAGATTATATCCGTAGTCGCGTCCTGATGGGTAGTCAGCGAGCCGGTATCGGTGTGATAGGAGAGGAGAACGATACACCTGGCAGTCGCAAGATCATCGAGCTGGTAGATGAGGCTGATGAACGTCCGATCTATTTCTGTGCGTGGGGAGGCGCAAATACATTGGCTCAAGCTATCTGGCGCGTACAACAGGAACGAAGTCCTGAGGAACTGAAGGCTTTTCTGCACAAGATCCGTCTATATACGATTACTGATCAGGACATGGTGTGGGCCATGCGTATGCAGCGCGACTATAGTTCGCACATGTGGCTTCGTCGCGAATTTGCTGAAGATCTGCTGTTTGTGTGGGATGAGTCTGCCTGGCTTAACCAGAACGCTTTAGGTGTACAGAGCTGGGATCAGTATGCAGAGCTGATACAGAACCATGGTGCCATGGGAAAGGTTTATCCGAAATATCTTTGGGGTGTAGAGGGTGATACGCCAAGCTTCCTGCATTGTATGCCAAACGGTCTCAATGACCCTGAGGATCCGACACAGGTAGGATGGGGTGGTATGCATGAGTTCGGTCTTTCTCCTGATAGCCTTACCCAATCCTGGACCAATTGGCAGCAGCCACTCAAAGATCTCTCAGATGCCTACGAGAAGCGTTTCTATCCTGAAGAGTTCCGTGATTTTGCTGCTCGTATGCAGTGGGCAGAAGAGGGCCAGGGAACAACGAATCCGGTTGTCATTGTCAATGGTTCACAGAGCGTTAAACCTTTGCATATTACGGCCAAAGCTGGAGAAATGATTACGCTCGATGCTTCACAGACTTACGATCCTGAAGGCGATGCGCTCACCTTCCTGTGGTGGCAGCAGCCAGAAGCTGGCACCTATCAGCAGGCTTTGACGCTGTCAGACAATACTGGATCAATCTTCCATTTCCAGGTTCCTGCAGATGCTGCTGGAAAGACTATCCATCTCCTTTGCCAGGTGAATGATAACAGTACTTTCCAGCTGGTATCTTATCGTCGCATCATTATTTCCCTGGATATTTGAAACAGAGCATCCCGAGGTTGATGCACACGAGCTGAGGCTGGTAAGGAGAGAAATCCCAGACCTGTGTCGAGTCATAGAGTAATGTGTGGGAATACTCGGTATTCAATATTGATCTTATCGCCAGTGACAGGACCATTGTAGTTGCGATACACACCAATACCACTGTGAGCTACAACGTTTAGTATTATGAAGTTTTTATCGTAACTGATATACTCCTCCCGGACAATTTCTTATCTTCCCTTCCATCTCCATATCGAGAAGTGCCTCGGTGAGAGTGGTGTGGTCGATGCCGGTGATCTCTGAGAGCTGATAGAGACGAAGGTCTCCACGGTCACGGAGAGTGTCGAGAATGAGACGGTCCTGAGGAGATAGATGGTCTTCTTCGAAGTTGATGGTATGCTGCACACTGGCTGGTTTCTGCGTAGAAGACTGCCAGTTCATAGCCTCGATGAAATCTTGCGCGCAAGTGATTAATCCAGCACGGTTCAAACGGATGATACGGTTGCAGCCTTCGCTACGAGTATCACCTACACGACCGGGGAATGCAAAGACTTCACGGTTATAATCAAGAGCAATGGCGGCAGTCACAAGACTCCCTCCTTTATCCTTACTTTCAGCCACGATGACGGTGTCTGATAGACCGGCGATGATGCGGTTTCGCGCCAGAAAGTTGCCCCGCTCGGGATCCGTTCCGCTGGTGTATTCAGTGATAAGACTTCCCTGCTGTAACAGCATGTCTTTGGCTACTGAGCGGTGCTGAGGAGGGTAGATACGATCTAACCCATGCGCCACCACGCCTACAGTTCGTGCCCCACTGGAGAGTGCTGCACGGTGCGACTCAACGTCGATTCCTAGAGCTAATCCGCTCACAATGATGACGTCTGGCAGGATCTCATGTAGTTCAGTCACAAAACGCTGTACGAGATCGCGTCCGTACTGAGTGCTGTTGCGAGTGCCGACGATGCTCACAATATGTGGCGCATCGAGAGGCGTGTCGCCTAACTGGAAGAGCAGAGCAGGTGCATCCGGACAATCGAGCAACCGTTTCGGATAACCCTCTTCTCCATAGAGGAGCGGACGGATGCGGTTGTTCTCGATGAACTTGAGTTCGTGTTCACTACGTTCCCAGAGCTGTTTGTCTGTTCTTCCCTCAAGGATGAGTTGGCCCACAGCACCCAGCTGATGCAGATCAACTGCATCAGCTTCGAGAACGGCTTGCGCACTGCCAAATGCCTCAATCAGGTGTCGTGCACGGATAGAGCCAATGCCGCGTATGGAGAGGAGTGTGAGGATAGAGAGCATTGAGAATTAGGAGTTAGGAGTGAGGAGTTAGGAGTGAGGAGTTAGGAGTGAGGAGTGAGAAATGGAGGTTATGACAGATAAGCCTTGAATGCTTCTGCTATCTCATCACCACGCGAGAGTACACCATTGACCACACAGACACACTCGACTTGTGCTTTGATGCAGAGCTGCTCGTTAGACTTGCGATAAATCTCCTGATCAAAGATGTAACGCACTCCCTGACGACGGAGGTTGAGACAAGAGATAAACTCTTCACAGCCACGGAGAGAGGACTTGTATGCAATGGTGATTTTTGAGACCATGACGTCAATACCGGCATCATGCCATTGTTGGAAACTGACACCGACTGTCTGTATGAACTCGTGGCGAGTCACCTCGAGGTAATGCTGGTAGTTGGCGTTATTGACTACACCCTGGATGTCGCACTCGTAGTCACGAGTCTTCATCTCTAGCTTATAATGGAAATCTTTCATTTTTATTTTGGTTACTATTCTTCTTACTGCTTCCCGACCACACTGCACTCTGCGCTGTCAGTACAGCCATTGATATTGGCATCATACATCGCCTCTGCATGAACTGATGGCAGGTAATAATGACCAGCATAAGTAGCAGAGAGATTGAAACGGATGTTGACACTCTCACCGGCACCGAGGCGGTCAATGTAAGTCAGGAGACGGTCGTCACGCTGATCCTGATAGCTGATATTGCCTGAAGGAAGCTTCGAAAGAACCTCCCAGCCAGCAGGCAGGATATGAGTCACGGCTACATGTTCGAGAGCCTTGCCAGAAGTATTCTTTACGATGAGGCTAGCCTTGAACGTGGTGCTTTGGTTGAGTACATATGGAGAGAGTGGCTGATCGCTCTCCGTAGTGTAGCTCAAAGCCAGATCCAAGCCGTTAGAAGCCTTTTGAATAGTGCTTTGTGTGGCAATACCCTGTGAGGTGACACTGACATAGATTGGTGCTTCGCCGTTATTTCTAACACTGAGCTTGGTCTGCTTCTTGCTCACTGACTGAGCAGTGGTCCATGAGAACTTCTGGCTCTTAACATCGGCCAGCTCCTTACCATCGAGCATAGTCTTGAATTTGAGACCCTTGCCAACACTGTGCGTCTTATAGTACTGCGACATGGCCAGGATAGAGAATGAACACTCGCTTGTAGAGAGCCACTGATCAGAAGAGAGTCGCTTACGGATGATTTCTGAGGTCTGTTCAGCATGCTTCTCTTCAATTGCCAATTCTGCAAGTAAGAGAGCGATATCTGTAGAGAACCAGCTGCCGTTGTAAGCGTTCTCATGGCCTTGCGCACCCACTAACTGGCGAGCAATGTCGGTCCGTCCGCTCAATGCGTATGCTGCTGCCAACATGCGGTTAGCATGCTGAGAAAGATTGGCAGACTGTTCGCGCATTCGGTTCATGGCACCAAGTTGTGCTGTCTGCATTGCGGCCAACACGTAGAGTTGGTAAGCGGCCGTATTGGCATCATCCTTCAGCGTCCATGCATTAGCTTGTGCAGAGACATAGTTCTTCAACTTGTTCCTCATCTCATCCGAGACATAATAGCCACGTGAAGCAGCTTCGTTGAGGAAGTGCAGCAGGTAAGCAGAAACCCAAGGATGGCTTTGTCGCTGACCAGGCCAGTAAGACATACCACCATCGGCTGTCTGGAAGGC
>DCIF01000049.1:4291-13039 GCA_002315795.1 Bacteroidales bacterium UBA1733 | reverse complement strand
GTTTGTTCTGCACAGCCGTGAGGGTAGGCAATGAGGTTCTTGATACGGCCAGAGAGGTTGAGAGGCTGGTTGGCAGAGACATCGAGCATAAGCTGGTAATCATCATCACCTGGCAGCGTATATGTCTCCTCAAAAGCGGCTCCTGGCTCAATGCGATGCTGCACAGTCTTGCTGAGTGACTGGCTGACGGTGCGTATTTCAATCTCTGCTGTATAGTCGGCCTTCAAGCTACCATTAGAAGCTACGAGTGCGACGGTGCCTGTTCCACCGACGTTTCCGGCCTTGATGCGGAACTGTACGGTCTTGTCACCAGCTTCGTTGAAGGTTACGTTCTGAGTCTTTTCGCCTACAACCTCCAAGCCATTCTTAGAGGCAATTGACACCTTAACATCGCCTAACTTCTGTGTAGCAAAGAGGGTAGCAGAGACGGTCATTTCGTCATTGCGCCCGATCTGACGTGGCATAGTTCCGATCATCATCAGTGGACGACGCACGAGAACTGACTTCTCAGCACTGCCGTACGCGCTGCCATCGCCAGCTACAACCATGACGCGTACGCGACCGTTGTAGTTCGGAACAGGAACCTTATGTGTCTTCTTCTCACCCTTCTTGAGAGAGAATGGACCTACGAAATGAACCATAGGAGTGAAGCGGTTCACGATGGCCTTCGGACCATTGTTGAGCGCTTCGTCACCGCCGATGCTGAAGAGCTGTTCAATACGGCCACCATAAGCTCCATTGACGTGACGGTAAAGGTCCCAGAAGCGCACACCAAGTGCTTCGCGTGCATTGAAGATATCCCATGCGTTAGGGGTCTTGAAGTGAGTGAGATCGAGCAAACCCTCATCGACAATGGCCAGGGTGTATGCCATGGGTCGGCCACTCTTTTCGCTGACTGTTACGTGGGCCGTGCTCTCTGGCTGGAACTCATCCGAACTGCTGACTTGTGGCTCAAGACGGCTCTTAGGTGAGGTGATGGTGACAGGAGTGAGACCATACATACGGATTGGCATATCGTTGAGCGTCTGGCTGTATGGCTGAACGAGTGATACTCCTATATATATATTAGGAGTCATCTCCTCTGTGGCTTCAATCTGTATCTCGGTGCGTTCCTTCTGGCATGGATAAGTGTTGAGGTGCAGGATATGCGAACCGTTGCTTACACTGACGATGGCTCGACTTCCTTCCTCTGAAGGAATACTAATCTTCATCTTCTCACCAGGAGCATACTCTTTTTTGTCGGTGGTAATAGTGAGTGCTGTGGCATTGTCATTGGCATTGCTGCTGCGTCGCGAAGTCATCCAAGGCCAATCAAAATAACTTAGAGTACCGGCAGAGTGTCCGCTGCTCTTGTCGCTGACCATGATGAGATATGTACCCCAGTTGGCTTCGCTCATCTGGAGGTTGAATGTTCCCTTGCCTTCACTGTCAGTCACTATTTCCATACTCTTGACTGGCTGATGGTAGCTCGATGAAGTATAGTCGGCCATATCTTCGCGCGAAGAATTCCACCACCAGTACCAATCGACCTTATATACATCTACTTTGATGCGGGTACCAGGGCGAGCTTCTCCATCCTTGCTGAGGCTGACGATGCTGAAGGTATGATCTTTATCGGTATCAAGATGAGATTGATCTTTCTGCTGAGGCACCTTGATACCTACAAAGCGGTCGTATGGTGCGATGAGTGTCTGCATCACATCGACGCTGAACTCACCAGAAGGCTCATAGACATTGGTGACAAGGCTGCCACGTAACATACCAGGAGCGGTCTTGCCTGTAGTAATATTAAGCTGTGCCGTCGCTTGTCCCTTGCTATCGACCTCACCCTTGGCAAGACTCTGCTCAGAAGTGTCGAACGATTTGGTTGGGTCATCGAACACGTAACCAGGATAAGCTTTGAAGCTGGTCTTGGTTTCGATGATGGTGGCCGAGATGCTGTATTTCAATCCGCTGGCGACATTGCCATTGAGCCACTCTGTAGCTAATTGAGCCGTGTTCTTGCCATTGGTGAGGATTGCAGAGGCCATCTTGAGATCGATCTTCAGTCGGTTGGGTTTGATGGCCTCGATGCGCAGGTTCTTACTGAAGGTGACGCCACCCACGTTGATCTGTGCTGACCAGACACCCGTGAGAGCATCAGCAGGTACAGGGATGTTGAATGCATAGATTCCCATCTGTCCCTCAGTACGAGTGGCACGGTGAGCAATCTGGCCAAGTGGATTATGGAGTGTAAGTGTTACCGGATGCTCGGCTGGCAATGTCTTGTGTCGGTCGTTGAGCATGAAGGCAATATGTAGGGTATCGCCTGGTCGCCATACACCACGATCACCATAGATGAAACCCTTAAGACCGCGTTCGATGACGTGGCCAGAGACATCGAATGTACTGGTAGAGAGTGACAGATCGTCGCTTACCTTGAGATAAGAAACGTCTTCTCCCTTACGGGCAATAAGATAAGCTGGCTGACCTAATTTGAAGTCATAGTTGATCGTAGCAATACCCTTGTCATCGGTCTTAGCCGAACCTATCAGCTGCTGCTGCATACTGTAGGCATCGACCTGCACACCGCTCATCGGTTGTGCATCTGGTAGGTTGATGGCAGTGGACTGAATGGTATTGTCTGATCCCTTGAGTGCTGTCAGGCCTATATTGGTAGCCAACACATTCTTGGCGATGGAACGATCATTATAATAAGCAGTCTTGGAAGGGTCCTGTCGATCTGACCAATAGCCATCATACCACCAGTTTTCAGTGTTGTTGAAGGTCTGACCAGTATAATAGTAAGAACCACGATCAAAGCGATTGGCGCTTTCTTCAAGAATCTGAGCGTCGGCAGTAGCCATCTCTTCACGTGTTGCCTGTGGCAGAGAATCGGTTGGCCATGCAGAGAGACGTGCGTCGAGCGAGAGTTCTACGCGATACATAGCTCCTGGTTCAAGTTTAACCTGGTCTGTAAGATCGATAGCATAGGTGTGCCATTCACTGAGATCGATACTCTTGTCTTCTACAAAGAATGTCGTAGCAGCAATCGGACGAGCAGCATAGCAGAGACCACTGGCACTGTCGAGATCGCCATTCTGCATCATGGTACCCATCATGTTGCTGAACATCTTGAACACAGCTACTCTTACACCTCGCATGTGTATAAGACGGAAAGGTATCAGGATACGATCGGATTGCGGAATGATGGTACCGTCACCTACGAACTCTACCTGTGGTTTGTCGGTTGAGATGGTGAGTGGTGGTAGTGGTGCAGAAGTGAGCTTGAGGCCGCTGCGACTGCGTAAAGTCTTCTCAATCATGACGCTGACCTGCTCATTTTCTTCAAGGTTACCGGTCATAATCACCTTGTTGCCTTCAGCTACAACTTGCATCTCCTTGCCGTTGATGAAGACCAGACCTTTGATATCCTGTTTCGGGTCGAGATTCTTATTAAAAGTAATCTCGATGGCCTTGCTGTCACCAGGCTTACAGCGCTGACGTACCACCGAAAATTTCTCAGTCGATGGAAGTTCAACCTCCTCAATAACCTGACGCTCCATGCCGATGCTGTTGTCGGCAATAGAAGCAATGACGAGCTTTACGTCAGACGTTGGCTTTACACGAAGCTTCAACTGATGAGCCATACCGTCGGCCGAATGTGTCCAGGAAGATTCTCCTTTCAGCGAGATATCTACGTGGCTTTCCACGGTCTTGGCACTTTCGCTATCGGCAGTGAGCAGATTGAAGGTGAGTTCATACTGGTCATCTTCGGTCACGTCAAAAGCTTTCAGGTTTCCTCCTAAAGCAAATGGACGTGTCTTGAAGCCAAAGTTAAAAGAACCGCTCTCGCCGAAGAGCTTCTTTACATCGACCTTGACGTTATATTGCGTGTTGCGCTCCATGTCTGCTTTTGGGGTAAAGACCATGGTGCGTGAATCGGCAAAGGTAAACGTACCTTCTGCCTTCGGTGTGATGCTCATTACATCAGAAGCCTGCAAACTGTCGATGCGGCCTTGTGGTATTTCCTGAGAGAAAAGCACGCGAACCTGAGCATTGCGCGACACAGAACCACTGGTGTATGCCGAGATAAACTCATTAAACGAAGGAGTTTCTCCCACGTCACTGGTTGTGTTACACTGGCAGAATAGCAAGGTAGCCAATGTCAGAATAAGATAAAAAAATCTGGTTTTCATAGGGTTTATTGATAATGTTATATTTGATCTTTTTTTGTTGTTTCGTTATTTGGCTGTGAATAAGATACTCTTGCGCGCACCGTGCTCATCGACTATCGTCAGCCAATGCTGACCAAGGGTAGGAGAGACAGCCAATTCGTGCAAGCCATGCGTCTGTCCGATGTAGTTGTCATCCAGATGCCAGAAGAGTGTGGCATCTGCATCGCGACATGCTACCTTCAGCACCAGCTTCTCGTTCTTCCCTGCGAAATTGCGCGGAATGACTACTGACGAACCATGCTCTGGTGTAATGATCGAGAAATGTTCCTTCGTCTCACTCTGACAGTCAGGTCTCAGTGGAGGTAATGGCTGGTAGGTGGCTGTGTGACTGGCAAAGTAATATTCCTGCGAAGGGGGTAAGACAAACCTCGATTCGGTGAGCATGTTGCTTACCGATTCACCAGTACTGTTCACTTGCCATGCTCCATCTAAGGAAAAATGCACGGTTCGACAGTAAGGACAAGGTGCAGCGGCAATGCTCTGTCGCGGGATGAACTCATCTTCCTTATCTCCGCAGATAGAGGAGGCTATGTGTCCGCTATGCTTGCAGATACTAACTACTTGCATGTCTGCTACGGGTTCCTCAAACCACGGAGCACTGTCGAGCAATGTGAAGACATCGAACATAATTGGTGCAGCGTATCCCACTCCCGTGAGACCTGCACGGCCTTCGCCAGTTGAATTGCCCACCCATACACCTACCGTATAACGGGTAGTAGTGCCAATGGCCCATCCGTCGCGCGATCCCCAGCTTGTACCTGTCTTCCAGGCCACTTGCTTCATGGTGCTGAAATTCTGCCAGTCGGCCTCTTCCTCGGGTCGGTTCAGTGCGCTCATAGCCTTGAATGCAAACCAGATGGAACTGGCAGACAGACGCGAAGAGGATTGGTTCTGGTGTTTTGCCGCTGACGTCTGTGTGAGAAGCAGCGGATGGATATCACTGCCATCATAGCTCTCTCCAAGCTTAGAGTAATGATTCAGCGTGCGAGCCATAGACGCATACATGCCTGTCATATCCCATAAGGTGCCTTCTGCACCGCCTAAGATAAGCGAGGCTCCGTAATGGTCTTCGTCAAAGTGCAACGTGGTCATTCCTAACCATCGTAATACCGACATAAACCGACCGATGCCATATTGTGAGAGCATACGCACTAAAGGTACATTCAAAGAACGTGTTACGGCTTCGTCGGCTGGTACTATGCCACGATAGGTCTTGCTGAAGTTTACTGGTGTAAAACCATTCAGGTTGAGTGGCGTGTCGGCAAAGATCATGCGCGGTGTGGCTACTCCGTCGCTCATCATAGCAGCATAGAGAATGGGTTTCAGAAGGCTGCCAGTGCTTCGCTGACTCATCACGTTATCTACCTGTGAAGTGGGTGTTACCTGACTGCTGTTGCCGACGTATGCAAGTACCTGTCCCGTCTCCACATCGGCAACTACCACGCCGATATCGCTGATATAGTTCGCTTTGTAAGTAGTCGAATAGCGGTCAGCAATCTCCTGCACGAGGTTCTGAATGCGCAGATCTACGCAGCAGGGTGTCAATTCTCCAGCATGCTGTCTGGCTACACGTGCCAACAGGTGAGGTGCCTGATTTGGAATGGGTAGCGGTGCTTGTGGCAATGGCTCGCTGATGGCCAGTTCGTATTCCTGTTGGCTGAGTATGCTTTTTTCCCAGAGTCGCTTCAGCAGGGCATCTCGCTTCTTTCGCAAAACTTCGCGGTTTCGACTCAGATGGATGAGCGAAGGTGCATTCGGCAAGACGGCCAATGTGGCATTCTCTGCCCATGAGAGATTGTGAGCATCTCGGCCGAAATAGCGCCATGCTGCTGCATCAATCCCCACCGTATTACCGCCAAATGGCGCGTTCGAAGCATATTTCCTCAGAATCTCATCTTTACTATAGGTAAGTTCTATGTCGATGGCCCAAAGTGCCTCAATGGCTTTCTGCAGCAGGGTTCGACTTCGGTTGCCACGTGCCATTCGCGCCACCTGCATTGTCAAGGTACTGCCACCTTCAGAGACGTGCCCTGATCGTAGATTATGCGTCATTGCGCGAACGATAGAAATCGGATCCACGCCAAGATGCCAATAGAAACGATGGTCTTCAAACTCGATGATACACGCAGCAAATTTGGCTGAAATACTGTCCGATTCAGGAAAGCGCCATTGCTGATCGGTCGAGATTCGTGCACCAATCAATTGTCCATTCCGGTCGGTGATGACGGTCGATGTAGGGGTCTTGAATAACGGTCGTGGCACACATAGATGCAAGACCAGCAGGAAAACAGATAGTCCTGCTGCTATTGCCACGGCTATACGCTGCCACCGTTTCATGCTTCTTAGTTATTTCTTTGACAATAGAATCGAGATCACCACTGCTAATCCTAATCCCATCGGATAGAAGAGATAAGGTACGATAGCCATCGGGTTAAGCATTAATCCGGCTGTTGCCTCCACCAATCCGGCAGCTACCAGCATCTGTGCACTGTAGGGTAAGAGTCCTTGTGTGAAGCATGACGCAGTGTCGAGCAATGAGGCCGACCGACGAGGATCAACTCCATACTGACCAGCGATGCGCTTGGCAATCGGTCCCGTAGTGATGATGCTCACTGTGTTATTGGCTGTGCAGATATTCACGAGCGAAACCAGCAAAGCAATGGCGCCTTCTGCTCCTCTTCGGCCCTTAATACCGCGTGTCAGATGATGTATCAGGTAGTCGATGCCGCCAGCCAGACGTATCATTTCAAGCATACCCGCTGCCAGCATAGCCATAATGATCAGTTCTCCCATGCTGGTCATGCCATTACCTATAGCATCCATCCAACCATAGATGTCGTAACTGTTTTCACAGTAGCCGATGATGCCTGTCAGTATCAATCCCAGGAGCAGCACAAGCATAACATTGAGACCTGCAATTGCTGTAATGATTACGGCCAGATAAGGGATGATCTTCCAGCACGAGACCTCAGGCAGATCCTGAGGTACGCTGATGCCGCGTCCTAACCAGTAATAGATAGCCAGCATCACTAAGGCAATAGGAAGTACGATGCGCAGATTGGTATGGAACTTATCTTTCATCTGGCATCCCTGTGTCTGAGTGGCAGAGATTGTTGTGTCGCTGATAAATGAGAGGTTATCGCCAAAATAGGCGCCACCTACCACGATGGCCACCATCAGTGGCAGACTCACCTGGCTCTGTTCAGCTACGCCTACTGCTACAGGTGTCAGAGCAGCAATCGTACCTACACTTGTACCAATAGCCAGACTAATGAAGCATGCAGCCAGAAAAATACCCGGAAGCAACAGACTGGCTGGTAACAGATGTAAGGTGAGGTTAACCGTAGCATCTACAGCTCCCATAGCCTTTGCGCTCGATGCGAAGGCACCTGCCAGGATATAGATCCACACCATGAGTAGCACCGTAGGACTTCCAGCGCCACGCGAGAACTGATCTACACGTTCGCTGATCTTTCCTTTGCTGATAGCTATGGCATAAACCGAACTGGCTAAGAAGGCCACCGTCACCGGTACTTTATAGAAATCCCCTGCCAGAATGCTGACGCCGAGATAGAGTGCCAGAAACAGGAAAAGAGGAGATAATGCTTTCATTATTTAGTCATTTTTACGTAGCAAATCATGCGACAAAGATAGTGTTTTTTTATCAAATTTTCAAAAATAACAAGTTATTTTGAACTATATTCTTCAATAATGACTAAATTTGCGTGTTTTTTGGCAATAATCAATGTGATAAACTTATGTCAAGAGTGAAAGATTTCGTCCGCAACTGGACGCTCCCCATAGCCATGATCAGCGGTGCGCTGCTCTATTTCGCCTTTGCCGCCCTGCCGCTCAATCAGCAGAGTCAGGATAGCACTTATGCGTTTGTCTCAAATTACCTGCAACCCGCATTGCTGTTCTCTATGCTGTTTCTCAATTTCTGCAAGGTGCGTCCACGTGAGATGCGTCCTCGTCGCTGGCATCTCTGGGTGTTACT
Source organism: Bacteroidales bacterium UBA1733 (assembly GCA_002315795.1). Next base: position 4,825 of record DCIF01000049.1, on the reverse strand, counting down.
GATGCAGGCTTTACTCTTCACATTCTGTTCTTGGCTGGCATTACAGTTCGATGCTGATCGTGGTGCTAAAATATTGTGCGAAGGCGCTATGCTGGCTTTTATTTGCCCTACCGCTACTGCTTCAGCAGTCATCGTCGGTAAACTCAAAGGAAGCATCTCTGGTATAGTTACTTACATCATGTTATGCAATCTTATGGTTTCTGTACTGGCACCCGCACTTCTGCCACTCGTTGAACCAGGCATTGGCCTGGATTTCTTCACCTCGTTTCTGATGATCCTGAGCAAGGTATTCCCGCTATTGATCTTCCCGTTGCTGATGGCTTGGTTGGTGCGATATACACTGCCTCGCCTCCATAAAAAGATATTGCAATATCCCGATCTCTCCTTCTATGTATGGTCTGTGGCTTTAGCGCTTGCCATCACGGTCACTGTGCGAAGCATCATGAACTCTACGGTTAGCATCTGGTATATGGTGGGACTTGCCATCATTTCACTGATCTGCTGCGTCATTCAGTTCGTAATCGGGAAACGCAT
>DCIF01000049.1:0-4182 GCA_002315795.1 Bacteroidales bacterium UBA1733 | reverse complement strand
GTCTTCCTTGATCCTGTCACATCGGTTGTCGGTGGTTTCTATAGCGTCTGGCACAATATCATCAACTCATATCAGCTCTATAAGTCACGCAAAGGCTAACGACATCACGAGCAGGCTGTTCTGATAACATCCACGACATGGCTACCAGCACCGATGAGGTCCTGTCGCTCAGAAATGCACTTCTGGTATTCTATAAACCGTGCGAATGTCTCTTCGCTCATTTGGTTGAGACGAGTACGCATATAATCAGCAGCGCCATCCGGAGAAAAGATGGTGACTCGCTGCAATCCAGCTTTTCTGTTCAGACGGTCGATGTCCTCCATTCGCACATAATCATATAGTTCGCCTTCCTGCACCTGTACGTGATAGTCACTGCTCACAATACCACGAGCCAGAAGATCACCAATACGTTCTTCGTCAAAACAATAGGAGAGAATACTGTACTCGTTCATGAGATAAGCCACAAAGATCAGTCCTCCAGGTTTCGTGATACGCTTAGCTTCTTCCAAAGCCTTTAATTTCTCTTCATCGCCAATCAGGTGATAGAGAGGACCAAGCAAGAGAGTGACATCAGCAGAAGCAGTAGGGATGAATGGCATGTTCCTGGCATCACCTTGCACGACGTCTGCCTTCGGTTCGTGTTTCAGAAATACTTCGATATTACGACGTACGAGTTCAACGGCCTTCACCTGATATCCTTCGGCCATGAGCGCTGAAGCATAACGGCCAGTGCCTGCACCAATGTCAAGGATCGTATCACCGGGTTGCAGGAATCGATGCAGATGGTACAGCGTCGTTTCAAATTCCACCATACCATGCCTTCGCTGCAGACGCAGATGCTCCGGATGCTTGTTATAATGTTTCTCAATATTTGATAATGCCATGTCCTTTTGAATATTTTCATACTTCTTATTCCTCAAATTTCCACTGATTCCACCTCTCAGTCGTGATCTTCTGAAACTCTTCTTCTGATATCTCTCCGTTCCAAAGCTCACGAGCACGAGGAATGAAGTTTTTCATCACATAGCGCATGTGGCGCACAGAATTGGAATGACTCATGAATTCCTGCTGGAAGATGGTGAAAAACGGGTCTTTCAAAGCTTCTTCAACGACTGCGGCCATTGATCCTTTGTCCCAATAAGTATTTTTCGCTAGAGCCTGCCGACGGAACAGTTCACCCTGTAGGTCCTTGATCTTTTCATGCTGCTGCTCGGCCAGATTCAGGTATTCGTATCCTTCACTGATCACTTCTGCAAAATGACCTAACTGTTCATGACTGATTACACTCTGTGAGAATGATTTCTCATAGGCATGACTGATCACCAGATTATACTGTACGGTAAACTCAAAAATCAGCGATCCCAGTACTTCATCGCTCAGGGAGTCAAGAGGCTGAGACGTAGCCAGCGTATATAACGAGTCATGCACATGATAGAGGTCAACAACGCTATCGAGCACACGCAGACGACGCTCCATATCGCTGAGACAGCGATCCACCAGCATTTCGGCAGATTCCTGCTTTTGTCGTTGTTCATACCACATGGTCGTTCCGAAAGTCAGCACGATACCCAAAACGGTAGCAATAAAGTTTGAGGTAAACGAACTGAGCGAGTCATGATGCTTCTTTGACCAGTTGCATAGCGAAGCAAAGAATTTCTTATTGTTCATGTCCTGTTGGTTAATCAAGAAATTTTCGGCACAAAGATAGACAAAAAAAGGCAATCTGCAAAATAAACCATATCAGAATATTCAAAAATTAACTTTAGCTACTTTCTGTGAAGTATAAGGTAGAGCGTATTTTTCAGATTCTGTTTTGCGACAGAGGGTTGCATCAGTACCTCCAATGAGCGATTGTCCTCTTCGTTGATGCTCTTCACTAAGTCGAAGTTGTCAGCCAGCGTCGAGTATTCATCATCAATACAACCTGAGAGAAGCCACACAGGAACATTCTGCATACGGCAACGTTTCAAGACCCCTTCCGGAAGCTTCCCCATCAAGGTTTGAGCATCAGACTTCCCTTCACCGGTAATCACGAGATCTGCATTCTTGATCAGTTGGTCAAAGTCTGCAATGTCCAACATGATGTCTATTCCCGATTTCAGTTCAGCTCCCAGGTATGCCATAAGTCCATAGCCAAGACCACCTGCAGCACCAGCACCAGCGAATTCTGCGAGTTCAGGTGTTGCCAAACCTGCCTCTTCTGTCTCTTGAGCAAATGCTCTTAACTGCCGATCCAGTGCCACCACTTGTTCAGCAGTTGCTCCTTTCTGTGGAGCAAATACGTAAGCAGCCCCTTTCTCGCCATAGAGAGGGTTTGTGACATCGCAGGCAACTGTGATCCTGGGTAAATCCTGAAACTTTACACCCGAATCTTGAATAGCTTGTATCATGCCTTTGCCACCATCGCAAGTAGCGCTGCCACCAATACCCATGATAATATGGCTCACACCATGACTGGCTGCATCCACAATCATGTCACCTACACCATAGGTGGTAGTCAGCATCGGATTGCGCTTAGCTATAGGCACAAGAGGCAATCCACTGGTGGCTGCCATTTCCATATAAGCTGTCTTGCCGTCTTCTGATAAGACATAGCAGGCATCAATGATATCCGAACCTTCGCCATCTGCAAACGCCAATGGGCCATGAGCTTTGATGCTCATGACCTTAACAGGCAGAATCTTTCTGATGCAATCCACCAGTCCTTCGCCACCATCGCTCAAAGGACATTCTATCACTTCAGCATCAGGAATCAGCTCTTTAATGGCCTCTGATGCTGTCTGGCATGCTTCACTGGCAGAGATACAACCTTTGAAGGAATCGAATGCAAGAACTATCATAGAATTTCGCTGCAAAGTTCGCAAAAAATTTTGATACTATCTTTCCTGTCCTTATACTCCACAATATACTGACCTATGGTCATACCATAGCATCAACAGTATTGTAGGGATCAGAGGCTTTATTGCTACAAAACCTATTATTTTTGTATTTTTTTTATGATTTTGTCCATTTTATTTGGTTGTACTGTTTATTATCTTTATCTTTGCCAGCGTGTTCGTCAACTTGGCGGAAGATTAAAAAACACTTTTTTTAAGCAGTCATGAAAATGGCTGCTTATTTTAATCAGCTCTGATATTCACCACAGCACCAATCATTTTTGCCTCCTTGTGCTCACTCTCAGTCGAAACTTTCATAGTAGTAATCATTTATGCGGTTAATAACTTTTCTCGATGCAAAGATAACAGTAGATTGGAAAAATCTGAGCGACAATCAAAAGAAAAATACAAAACCTTCGATTTTTCAATAAAATATTTGGTCAAATCGAATCTTTCTGCTATCTTTGCCACAGAAATAACAGACACAATTAATGCACAACAGACATTATTACATAGATTTGCTTCGGCAGTTCAAAGCACAATTCGCCACACAATACGGCATTCGCTCTATCGGCATCTTTGGTTCGGTAGCGCGTGATGAACAGCGCTCTGATAGCGACCTTGATGTCTTTGTTGATGTTGAAGATCCCGATTATTATATCCTTTGTGACATCAAAGATGCCCTACAGGAACTCTGCAAGTGCAAGATAGACCTTGTTCGCATGCGTCAGGGGATGGAGACAATATTACGTCAAAATATACTTCATGATGGAATCTACGCATAAACCTATCATCCTGCGAGAATGTCAAAGCCATCGATGACCGTACAGAGGGAAAATATCTAATCCTGTATCCTTCTATCCCATGGAAGAAGATTATTGGGCTTCGCAATATTATCTCACACGAATATGCTAATATCGATCCAGAAGTAATCTGGAGTGTTATCTCAAAGCATCTTACCCCACTATCTGAGGAGATACAGAAAATGAAAGCAGAGCTACCTTCTCTGTAATTTCTAAATTATAAGCAATTATTTCAATTTGCTTTGACAAAAGTGAAGTGTATTTATAACTCAATCGTGCGTCCTGCAGCCAGAGATGACCACGAAAAACATGTCTCTGCATGGAAAAAGAATCTTCTCCTCGCGTGCGCGTACGGTGGCAGGTACGGAGGCAGGTACGCAGGCAGGTACGGAGGCAAGCGCGGAGGCAGGTACGGAGGCAGGTACGCAGGTAGGTACGCAGACAGGTACGGAGGCAGGTACGCAGGCAGGTACAGACACAGGCACGGAGGCAGGTAGCGCGCA
>DCIF01000118.1:21194-22479 GCA_002315795.1 Bacteroidales bacterium UBA1733 | reverse complement strand
AAGTTATCACTTGCGAAACTTGAGTCCTGAATTTTAAATTGACCGATATGGAACAGAAGGAATATCTTGATCGGTTTGAGCAAACCCTGCAGCAGAACCTGTTGCGACTCTGTACGAGTTACAAGGCGCTGAGCGGTCAGTGGCTCAATACACCGGACATTGATGAGAAGTGGACCGATATGGCTCCGTCGTACGTGGCTGATGCCATGAAGGAGATCCATGACTATCCGCTGGTGTCGATGGGATGGGCCATGTATGTGGGCATGGCGGTGGCTCAGTACTGGGAGGACGACTGGCAGGTCTATGCAGCGCTGCCTAATCTCTATGAGCATGTGCGCGACAAGCGTGGCTTCGACTATCTGGATGAGGTGGTGCGTGGTGATGTGCTGGGTCTGAAGGGCGAGGCTTATACACGTTGTGAGGATCTGGTGCGTTCATGTGCGCAGCATACGCTCGATGCTATCCGTCATGAGCAGATAGAGCCGCAGAGTCCGTTGGCTTTCTATGCGTATGCGCGTTGCGTGAAGGTGCTTTACAAACTGGGTGCTGCCGTGCATCTGAAAGCATTAGGCTACAAGTTTGAGAAAATCGGATGATGTACACCGGAGAATTCATTTCGCTCATCGTAGCGTTCTCATGGACAGCCACGGCACTGTTTGCCGAGGTGGCTTCGCGTCGTATCGGTTCGTTGCCGCTCAATGTGGTGCGTATGACGATGTCGCTGGTGCTGTTGGCACTGACGCTCTGGCTGACGCTGGGAGTGCCGTATCCATTGTTTGCTGATGGTAAGACGTGGCTGTGGCTGTGTCTGTCGGGTTTCGTGGGATATGTGCTAGGCGATTACTGTCTGTTCCAGAGCTATATCCTCATCGGATCACGTTTCGGACAGTTGCTCATGACGCTGTCGGCTCCTTCCGCAGCTTTGGCTGCATGGATCCTGCTCGGTGAAGCTCTGACACCATTGGCGCTGTTAGGTATGCTGGTCACGTTGACAGGTATCGGTATCTCGGTGCTTAATAAAGGCGGTGAGGATGAGAACGGCAAGCGCAGGAAGCTGAAGCTCAAACTTCCGCTCAAGGGTGTGATCATGGGTGTCTGTGCAGGTATGGGACAGGGTGTAGGTCTGGTGCTGAGTAAGGTTGGTATGGGTCATTATGAGAGTGCCATTGCCGCTCAAGGGATTGCCGATATGGCCAGCTATGTGTCGCCTGAAGCCACGGTGCCTGTATCGTTAGGGATGATGATGCCCTTCGCTTCGACGATGATCCGTGCCATCATGGGATTC
>DCIF01000118.1:15304-21092 GCA_002315795.1 Bacteroidales bacterium UBA1733 | reverse complement strand
TCTTCACTTTTGGTGCTACGATGTTCGGACCGTTTATCGGTGTGAGTCTCTCACTGATGGCTACGCTTTATACCAATGCCGGTATTGCGCAGACCATCATGGCGCTGACACCCGTGTTTATCCTGGCACCAGCGTATTTCTTCCTGCATCAGAAAGTCACGGTGCGTGAGGTGGCGGGTGCGGTGATCAGTATTGTGGGAGTGTGCTTGTTCTTTATTTAAGTTCCAGCAGCTCCTTGATGAGCGGCAGGAGGTCACGCTTCACCATCGTGTCGTTAAGACGGTGTTCGCCTTCGATGATGCGGAAATGCTCTTTGCCGTAAGCTTTCTGGAACTCGTCACGACAATTTACCATGGGGTCATCTTTTCCGAAGAGACCCCATATTTTTGTCTTCTCGTCAGGGGTGATGTCCTTCAGACTGAGTTTCTCGACCTCCTTGAATTCGGCTACCATCTGCTTATCGACCTTGAAAGTCTTCGCGCCGTCCTGACGTTTGTTCTGGAACTCTACGTTTTTGCCAAGCCACTTGAAAGTGAGCAGTTTGGCCATGTGGAATGAAGGGTTGACGCAGATGCGTGTATAGCCTTTGAGAAGTTCGGCGTACATGGCACCCATAGAGGTGCCGATGATGAGGTCTGGCTGTTCGGCAGCAGTGAACTCGCGTAGGAAAGGGAGCGCTTCGGCAGGAGAGACCGGTACGTCAGGAGAGACGACGGTGACGCCGTAGTCGTATAGATAATTACGCAGATTGGTGGCGGTTCCGGTGCTTCCTGCACTGCTGAAGCCGTGAATGTAAAGTATCTTTTTCATTGAATTTTAGCGAATTTTAGCAACTATGCGATGCAAAGTTAGTCAATTTGCAAGGAAAAAGCAATAGTTGTGCGCCATTTATTTTGCAGAGCGGAAAAAAAGAACTATTTTTGCAGTGTTTTTTGGCAGAAATACTTATTATATCAATATACCCAAGGATGAAAATCATAGATTTCTCAAAGACAAACACGGTGGTGAACAAGTACATTGCCGAGTTACGTGATGTGACCGTACAGTCTGATCGTATGCGTTTCCGCAAGAACATTGAGCGTATCGGCCAGGTGATGGCCTATGAGATCAGTAAGGAACTGGATTACGAGACCGAGGACGTTACCAGTCCGCTTGGCGTAGCTGAGGTCTCATTGCCACAGAACGAGTTGGTAGTAGGTGCCATTCTCCGCGCTGGTCTGCCTCTGCATGAGGGCGTACTGAGCGTGTTCGATGATGCTGAGAACGCTTTTGTAAGCGCTTATCGCAAGACCGATGCCGATATGAACTTTGACATCCATGTGGAGTATATCTCTTCGCCAAGACTCGATGGTAAGACACTGATCCTCTGCGATCCGATGCTGGCTACCGGTGGCTCGATGCAGTTGGCCTGGGAGGCTCTCATGCCAAAGGGAACACCGGAACGTCTGTTTGTCTGTGCTGTGATTGCCAGCCGAGAGGCTTTGGAGTATCTGGAGGAGCGTCTGCCAGAAGATACGATCCTCTATGTGGCCGCTGTAGATGAGTATCTCAACCAGCACAAGTATATCGTGCCAGGACTGGGTGATGCCGGTGACCTCTGTTTCGGAGAAAAAGAATAAATCGGGGAAAAGCCGATAAAGAAGTACCCTCAAGGAAGGGTTTATCAATTGCGTTATTTATGTTATTTTAAGGAACGGTTATGCGAAACGTTTTGAAATTCGTTGACTTCAGACCTAAGTTCTTTACCTGCTTGAAAGATTATGACAAGCAGAAATTCAGCCAGGATGCGCTGGCAGGTCTGATTACAGGTATCGTGGCACTGCCATTGGCCATTGCTTTTGGTATTGCCAGTGGTGTGTCACCACAGGAAGGTATCATTACGGCCATCGTAGCAGGTTTTATCATCTCGCTGCTGGGTGGCAGCAAGGTGCAGATCGGTGGTCCTACCGGTGCGTTTATTGTAATTATCTACGGCATCGTCAGCAATCCGGCTTACGGCCTGACGGGACTGACTATTGCTACGATTCTGGCAGGTGTGCTGCTGGTGCTGATGGGTGTATTCAAGCTGGGTACGGTCATTAAGTTTATCCCTTATCCAATCATCATCGGCTTCACCGCAGGTATTGCGGTGACGATCTTCACAACACAGATGGGTGACGTGTTCGGCCTGAAGCAGAGTGTGATAGACCCTATGACTGGAGAAGTGGTGATAGATCCTGAGACAGGTGGCACGCTGATGGCACCACTGAAGACGCCAGGCGACTTCGTTGGTAAGTGGATCTGTTACTTCCAGCACTTTGAGACCTTCAACATCTGGAACTTCATCGTGGCTCTGGCTTCGGTGCTGATCATCTGTTTCACGCCGAAAGTAGTAGGTAAGGTGAAGGGTCTGAACAAGATCCCTGGTTCGCTCTATGCCATCATCATCATGACACTGGTGGTGCTGGTGATGAAGCACTTCCTGGGAATTGATGGAATCGATACCATCGGAGACCGTTACGAGATTGAAGCAAAACTGCCAGATATGGTGGTGCCTACCATCACTTACGACATGGTGCGTAACCTGATGCCAATCGCGTTCACCATCGCCATTCTCGGTGCGATTGAGAGTTTGCTCTCTGCTGCTGTGGCCGACGGTGTGATCGGTGACCGTCATAACTCGAATACCGAGCTCATTGGTCAGGGTATTGCGAATATCCTTTGTCCGATGTTTGGCGGTATCCCTGCTACGGGTGCCATCGCACGTACGATGACCAACATCAACAACGGCGGTCGTACTCCTGTGGCTGGTATCGTGCATGCAGTAGTATTGCTGCTCATCCTCCTGGTGCTGATGCCCTACGCTAATTATATCCCTATGGCCTGTCTGGCTGGTGTATTGATCATCGTATCATATAACATGAGTGGCTGGCGTACCTGCAGAGCGTTGATGCACAATCCGAAGTCGGATGTCTCGGTACTCATCGTTACCTTCCTGTTGACCGTGATCTTCGACCTGACAATCGCTATTGAGTTCGGTCTGATCCTGGCAGCACTGCTGCTGTTCCGTCGTGTGGCTTCGACCTCACACATCTCACTGCTCAATGGTGAGGTGTCGCTCTCTGATGATACGGATATGGCATCGGGTAACCTCGAGATCGACCATCTGCACATCCCTGATGGCGTGCAGGTCTATGAGATCGATGGTCCATTCTTCTTCGGTATTGCCAACAAGTTTGATGAACTGGCAGCCACTTCGATGTTCGAGACCCAGATGACGCCAGAGGTGCGTATTATTCGTATGCGCAAGGTACCATTCGTCGATGCTACCGGTCTGCATAACCTTGAGCTCTTCGTACAGAAGAGTCATCAGGACCACATGCATGTCATCCTCTCGGGTGTACGTCCGGAGGTGATGCGTGTCATCGAACATACATCACTCTATAAGGAGGTGGGAGCCAAGAATATCTATGACAACATCAACAGTGCACTGGCGCGTGCCCGAGAGGTCGTAGAGGATCCTGAGACCCATCATCGCAAGTATAATGCTTGAACTGAAAGAATGTAAGACACGTGCTGAACTGCGAAAGTTTACACGTTTTGTCATAGATCTGTATCGTGGCAATGACTGCTACGTGCCTCCGATTGTCGATTCTGAGGTCGATCTCTTTGACGCTAAAGTCAATCCGTCACAGCAGTTCTGTGACTCTCTCGTCCTGCTGGCTCTCCGTAACGGAAAGCCGGTAGGACGTATTGCTGGTATCATCAATCCGCGTGTCAACGAGAAGACCGGTGAACGATGCTGCCGATTCGGCTATTGCGACTTTATTGACGACCATGAGGTGAGCCATGCGCTGCTCGAAGCGGTGACGCGCTGGGGAAAGGAGCGCGGAATGACGAAGCTGGTGGGTCCGATGGGATTTACCGACATGGATATGGAAGGCTGTCTGATAGAAGGTTTCGACCAGCTGTGTACGGCCGTAGGTATCTATAACCACGCTTACTATCAGGAGCATTATGCGGCCTACGGCATGCGGCAGGAGGCTTTCTGGAATGAGTACAGGATGGCCATGATCGATGGTATTCCGGAGAAATACAAGCGCATCGGAGAGATCGTGAAGCAGAAATTCGGACTGCGTGTGGTGAAGATCACCAATACGAAGCAGGCTGTCAGAGAGTGGGGCAGACCCCTCTTCGACCTGTATAACGAATGCTATGCACCACTGTATGGTACGGCACCGTTGTCGCCTGCTCAGATCGATTACTACATCGGTTATTTCCTGCCACAGGTGCGTAATGACCATATCCGTTTTATCGTAGATCAGGAGAACAGAATGGTGGCGTTTGGCGTGGCCAATCCGTCGCTGAGTCGCGCGCTGCAGAAGGCGAAGGGTAGTCTTTGGCCTTTTGGCTGGATCCCGTTGCTCAAGACCCTGTTTATGCGACATCAGACCGATACGTGCGAGCTGCTGCTGGTGGGTATCCATCCCGATTATCAGGGCAAGGGAGTGAATGCGCTGCTATTTACCGAACTGATACCAGAATTTATCAAGTATGGCTACAAATGGGTAGAGACGACCAATGAGCTGGAGACGAATGTGAAAGTTCAGAACCTGTGGGTCGGCTTCGAGCCAAAGCGTGTAAAAAGACGTTGCACGTTTGTTAAAAATATCGAATAATTTGGTCATGTCGGGAAAAAGAAGTATATTTGCCCCGTTTTACACGCGTGTGTGCGAAAGCGCATCATGAGCGTGCACACAAGAAATCTCAAAACAATGAAAACAACAATACTCCAACTGCTTACACTCCTTCTGGTGATGAGTGCGCTGCCACAGACGATGGCGGCAAAGAACGATAAGAAAGATCCGGTGCTGTTCAGCATCGGTGGCCGTGACGTCAAGCAATCTGAATTCCAGTACTTCTACTATAAGAACAACCAGCTGGAGAGTCTGGAGGATAAGTCGTTTGACGAATATGTGGATCTCTTCATCAACTACCGTCTGAAGGTGAGCGAAGGCTATGCACAGGGCGTAGATACCACACAGGCTTATAAGGACGAACTGGCAGGCTATCGCAAGCAGTTGGCCGAGCCTTATCTGACCATGCAGGGTTGGGGAGACAGTCTGCTCCACGAAGCGTATGCGCGTCGTAAGTGGGAGGTGAAAGCCTCGCATCTGCTCCTGACCTGTAACAGTGAGACGCCGGCTGAGGTGGCCGACAGTCTGTATCAGGTGATACTCGGTTATCAGCACGAAGTGGAGCAGGGAGCCAGCTTTGACAGTCTGGCTCGTAACTACAGTCAGGATCCATCGGCCAGGATGAATGCCGGAGATCTGGGATACTTCAGTTCGCTACAGATGGTCTATCCATTTGAGCAGGCCGCTTTCACGACCCCTGTAGGACAGACTTCGGTAGTACGTTCGAGCTTCGGCTGGCATCTGATCAAGGTGTTCGACAAGCGTCAGAGCGAAGGCGAGGTGCAGGTGGCACATATCATGAAGCTGCGTCAGCGTGGCCTGGGTGTGGAACCAAAGGACCTGAAGGCCGAGATCGATTCGATCTATCAGGTTCTTGTTGCTGGTGCCGACTTCGCTAAGGTATGTCTGGAGACAAGCGATGACCAGGGATCGGCACAGAATGGCGGCGTGTATAACTATATCAGTCGCGCTTCACGTTTCCCTCAGGAATGGCTCGATGCGGCTTTCTCGCTCAAGGAGAAAGGTGAACTGACCAAGCCTTTTGAGACGCAGTTCGGCTGGCACATCCTGAAGCTGGTAGATAAGCGTCTGGAGGCTCCACGTGACAGCGC
>DCIF01000118.1:7561-15210 GCA_002315795.1 Bacteroidales bacterium UBA1733 | reverse complement strand
GCAGGACAAGAAGTTGCGTAAGCAGATCGGTGCGATGGATGACGAACAGCTGCTGCAGTGGCTGGATGAACATCTGGAGGAGCGTGAACCTGACTTCAGAAACATCTATCGCGAATATCATGACGGACTGATGCTCTTCGAGGTAAGCAACGAGGCCGTGTGGGAGAAGGCGCAGAAAGACTCGGTGGGTCAGCAGCGTTATTTTGACCAGCATCGTGCGGATTTCAACTACGAGAAGCCTAAGTTCAAGGGTGCTTTCATCGAATGTGCCGATGATTCGCTGCTCTACACAGCGCTAAAGACAATCTACGATCATCAGGATGCGCTGGAAGCTGCAGACGTGGTGAGACAGACGATTCTGACCGATTCGATCCTGACACCGAATCCGAAGGCACCACGCTTCCATATCATCAACGGCATTTTCTCGGAAGGAGACAATGCGCTGGTAGATGTGGAGCAACTGAAGGTGGCTGGTGCCAGCTTTACTCCACGAGAGAAGATGCCAAAGGCCATGACCTACGGACGTGTGATCAGCGCTCCAGAGTCGATTGACGACGTGCGTGGTGCGGTGATAGCCGACTATCAGACCGAACTGGAGAAAGTATGGGTGGCCGAGCTGAGAAAGAAGTTCGACGTGAAGATCAATCAGAAACAGCTCGAGAAGTTGCGTCAGTAATGGCACGATATTGAAACCGAAAGATAAATAGCAAACAAGAGATATGAAGAAATTTGTAACCGTTTTGGCAACGCTGCTCATGGGTGGCTTGCAGCTGATGGCTCAGCAGACTGACAATATCATTGACGAGATCATCTGGGTGGTTGGCGATGAGGCCATTCTGCGCAGTGACGTGGAGAATGAACGTAAGAACATGCTCTATCGTGGTGAGAAGATCAATGGAGATCCTTATGCCATCATCCCTGAGCAGATGGCGATCCAGAAGCTTTTCATCAACCAGGCTATCATCGACTCTATTGAGGTGAGCGATGAGCAGGTAGAGGCGCAGGTAGATGCGCAGATGAATATGTTCATCTCGCAGATCGGATCGAAGGAGAAGCTCGAGGAGTATCTGGAGAAGCCGATGAGCCAGTTGCGTAGCGAATGGCGTACGGGCATCAAGAACCAGAGCATCCAGTCACAGATGCAGCAGAAGCTCTGTGAGGATGTGACGGTGACTCCCAGTGAGGTGCGCAGCTATTATGAGCGATTGCCGAAAGACAGCATTCCGTTTGTAGAGACACAGGTAGAGGTGCAGATCATCACCTTGCAGCCTCAGGTAAGCAAGCAGCAGATTGACGGCATCAAGAACCGTCTTCGTGACTTTACGCAGCGTGTGAACAGTGGCGAGAGCCAGTTCAGTACGTTGGCCATTCTCTATAGTGAGGACCCTGGTAGTGCCGCTATGGGTGGTGAGCTTGGTTTTAAGGCCAAGGGTGCATACGTTCCTGAGTTCTCGGCTGCAGGTTTCCAGTTGACCGAGCCTGGTAAGATCTCGAAAGTCGTAGAGACAGAGTTCGGTTACCATATCATCCAGCTGATAGAGCGTCGTGGTGACCGTGCTAATTTCCGTCATATCCTGCTGACTCCTAAGGTGAGCCAGAAGGAGATGGCAGATGCGCGTAACCGCATGGATACGCTGCGTATGGATCTGGACAGTGCTAAGTTTACCTTCGAAGAGGCTGCACGTTATCTTTCGAACGATAAGGACTCACGTAACAGTGGCGGTCTGATGACCAGCAGTCGTTCGGGTGCTGCGCGTATGACCATGGAGGAGCTTCCAGCAGAGGTGGCTCGTCAGGTGGTCTCGATGAACGTTGGCGATATCAGTAAGCCTTTCTCGATGAAAGACCCTAAGACCAGTCGCGACCAGGTGGCTATCGTCAAGCTGAAGAAGCGCATTGCCGGTCACAAGGCTACGTATTATGATGACTATCAGGTGATCAAGGATATGTATCAGACTCATCTGAATCAGGAGATCATCGAGAAATTTATTCGTGAGAAGCAGCGTACGACCTATGTGCGTATCAAACCAGGCTGGGAGAACTATGAGTTTACTTATCCGGGTTGGGGACAGCAGCAAGACGAGTGATGAAGAAATATCTCTGTATCCTCTTGGCCCTGGTGGCAATGGTAACCTCTTTCGCGCAACAGAAGAAAGACGACTCTGATAAGCAGCGGAAGATGTTACATTTGCTGCATGCCAATACACTGAGTAAAGCGGCCGATTCAGAGCGACAGACGCTGAGAGGCGATGTGAAGTTCCGTCAGGAAGGTTGCTACATGTATTGCGACTCTGCCTATTTCTACCAGAGCAGTAATTCGATGAGCGCTTTCGGTAAGGTGAGAATGGAGCAGGGAGATACGCTCTTCCTGTACTGTGACTCGCTCGACTATAACGGAGACACGATGTATGGTCAGCTGTATGACAACGTACACATGATCCATCGCTCGAAGAAGACCAAGAGCAATACGCATCTCTATACAGACTATCTGACCTACGACCGTGAGATCGGAGAGGCGCAGTATCCTGAGACGGGAGTGATGGTCGATTCGCTGGTGCATCTGCGTAGTCAGATTGGCTGGTATTATCCGAATTCGCAGGAGGCTTTCTTTCAGTTTGACGTACAGGGACGTGTGTATCAGCGCGACTCGGTGTGGAAAGCCCTCGGTGGTATGCCACCTCATGTCTATGATCCCGATGACAAGCATCTGGTGCCTACACACTATCTCTACAGCGATACGTTGCGTTATGACTTCGCACAGAGTCTGGCTACGGTGTTAGGTCCGTCGCGTATTCTGAAAGACAGTACGGTAATCCACACACGACGTGGCTATTTCAATACGAAAAGTGAGGAAGCTACGCTCTTCAGACGCTCATACATCACTGCTCCTGGCCGTTATGCCATTGCAGATACGATGTATTACGACTCGAAGAAAAACTGGGGCGAGGCACGTGGTAATATCCATGCAATCGACTCGATTGACTTCATGAGCGTGAAGGGAGACTATGGCTTCTATATCGACAATGATTCCATTCCGCAGAGCGGTTTCGTGACAGGACATGCTTTAGCGATGGAGTATAGCAATGGAGATACGCTCTATCTGCATGCAGATACGCTGAGAGCCTATTGTATCGTCAATCAGTTGGCTAAGGCCGATACGATCTATTTCGACGATGAAAATACCATCAAAGAAGAACTGGATAGTCTGCCTGCATTGATGCAGGATTCTGTAGCTGCTTTGGTTAAGGATTCAATTCCAGATGTGGCCATGGATTCAATTCCAGCTGTGGTCATGGATTCAATACCGGCATTGGTCATGGATTCTATTCCAGCAGTGGCCATGGATTCTATTCCTGATGTAGCCGTTGACTCAATACCCTCTATTATTGCGCCAGAAGCCGTAGAATCGAAGATCGAAGAACCCCTGGAAGATATTAAGTCGGTAAAGCAGAAATCGAAGAAAGAGAAAGCTGGAAAGAAAGCTAAGAAGGAGGAGCCAAAGCGTCGCATCAAGAGCATCACGCCAGCGCATAATGATACACTGCGTTTCATGGAGGCTTATCATGGTGTGCGCTATTATCGCAGCGATCTGCAGGGAGTCTGTGACTCATTGATCTACTCGGTGCGTGATACGCTGGCCACGTTTGTGGGTAATCCGGTGATGTGGAACAACCAATATCAGATCACGGGTGATACGATCAAAGCCATTGTGCTGAAGGGTGGTATCAGACGTGCGATGATCAATCCGAATGCTTTCCTGACACAGAGTCATGATGAGTCGTTGACCGTAGATATGGATACGCTCACAGAGAATCAGCGTGCTAAGGTGCGTATCGATACGCTGCACTACGATCAGATCTCTGGTAATGACCTGATCTGCTATTTCGAACAGGGAAAGATCAGACAGATGGATCTGAATGGCAATGTGCAGATTATCTACTATCCTGAGGAAAAGGACAAGTCGATGATCGGACTGAACCAGATGGTAGGTAATTACCTGAAGGTCTGGTTTAAGGATCAGCGTATGGATAAGCTGTTGCTCTGGCCGAATGTGGTAGGTTCGCTGACGCCTATACAGTTGGTGACCGATGACATTCTATATCTGGATGGTTTCCGCTGGATGTCTTATCTGCGACCGAAGAGTCCCGAGGATGTCCTGAAGGGTGTTAGCATCAAGGAAGAGGATATAGTGATACCGGTGAAACTTTTCGATGATGATGAGCTAAATGGCTATTAGCCTTTGGCAAAAATTAAAGATCAAATAGCAGAGATCAAATATCAAGTAACAAGGATCTATGGCAACGATATTTACTACCAATAAACCGAAGCGATTTGAGCGTAAGCCTTACTTCAGCAACGAACGTAAGGAGTGGCTTGAGGCCCGTGTGCGTAAAGTGAAGCGCGAAATGGGTGAATTGCCAGACGAGGAACTGAAGGCTGAGGAGGTGATACGTGGTACGTTTATCGAAGGAACCAAGCATCTGAAGCGCCGTAAGGAACGCGATGAGGAAGAGGGTTCTACACGTAACAACCGTTATGTGAAGTTGGGTGTGGCGCTGATTCTGCTCTGTATCATTTTCTATTATCTGATCAAGTAATCTTCTGAATGGATATTATACATCTTTTACCCGATAGTGTCGCCAACCAGATTGCTGCTGGAGAGGTGGTGCAACGTCCGGCAAGTGTTATCAAGGAGCTCCTTGAGAACGCTATCGACGCGCATGCTACTCAGGTGCAGGTGATCTTGCGCGAAGCGGGTAGGGAACTGATACAGGTAATAGACAATGGCTCAGGTATGAGTGTGACCGATGCGCGTATGGCGTTCGAGAAACATGCTACGAGCAAGATTCAGAACGCGGCCGATCTGTTCGATCTGCATACGATGGGTTTCCGAGGAGAAGCGCTGGCTTCGATCGCTGCGGTGGCAGAGGTGGAGCTTCGTACCAGACGTATGCAGGATGAGACGGGTGTGGTGATTGCCATTGCAGGCAGTCAGCTGACGCGTCAGGAGGTCTGTGCTTGTCCGGTAGGTGCCAACTTTCAGGTGCGTAACCTTTTCTTCAACGTGCCGGCAAGACGTAAGTTCCTGAAGAGCAATCAGACGGAGCTTTCGAACATTATGACCGAGATACAGCATGTGGCGCTGGCTAATCCGAATGTCGAGATCACGGTGATTCACAACGATACACAGTTGTTGCAGCTCACCAGTGGTAGTCATAAGCAGCGTATCATACAGCTTTTTAGTAAGAGTCTGGACGAACAGTTATTGCCACTCTCGGTAGATAATGACCTGTTGCACATCTCTGGCTTCGTCTGTGCTCCTGAGGGTTCGCGCAAGAAAGGCGCACTGCAGTACTTCTTTGTCAACGACCGTTATATGAAGCATCCTTATTTCCATAAGGCGGTCATGGAGTGCTATCAGGACCTGATACCCGAAGGCAGTCAGCCGAACTATTTCATCTATCTGAAGGTAGATCCGCAGACGATCGATGTCAATATACATCCGACCAAGACCGAGATCAAGTTCGAGAACGAACCGGCACGCTGGCACATCCTTATGGCTACGATCCGTGAAGCGTTAGGGAAATATAATGCCATTCCTGCTATAGACTTTGATCAGGCCGATGCTCCGGAGATTATCCCTGCATACACACGAACTACGGTGACTGATGGTAAGGCGACTGAACCGAAACCACAATACAGCAGCGACTACAATCCATTCAGGATGAAGTCGGCCGATCATTGGGAATCGCTCTACGAGGATTTCGCATCAGAGAAGCCGTCACGTATGGCTCAGGAGATAGAGATGCCATCGCGCATTGATGAGGAGATGCCTTCTCGTATCGCACAGGATGAATTCGTGTCGCGTCTCGATTCGACAACAGAACCGGGTTTTGAGACGATACCGAGTGCGCTTGATCTGGTGACCGAGGTGAGTCAGACTACCACACAGCGCAGGGTCACCTATCTGCAGGTAGCTGGCAAGTATATCGTGACTGGCAACCGACAGGGTATGACCCTCATCGATCAGCACAGAGCGCATCTGTGTGTGTTGTATGACCGTTATCACCAGCAGATCAGACACAGACAGGGATTCTCGCAGCATGAATTGTTTCCTGAGATCGTAGAGGTAGCACCGGCAGATGTGCCGCATTTGGAGACGATACTCCCGGAGTTGCGTTACCTCGGCTTTGAGATCGACAGCTTAGGTGGAGGCAGTTTTGCCGTCAATGGTAAGCCTGCTACGCTCGAGAACTCGGTCAATATCCATGAGCTGATCAGCCAGATGATAGAAGTGGCCAAAGATGAAGTCCATGCGGTGAGCGATGCCATGGATTCGCGTCTGGCACTGCGTCTGTCGCAGGCACAGGCCATCCCTTACGGAAGGTCGCTCAATGAAGAGGAGATGACGCAACTGGTAGATAGTCTGATGTCGCTGACTGAACATCAGCGGACTCCGGATGGACACCCTGTGATGACTTTGATAAATTCCGATGCTCTGGCATCATTCCTATAATACATGATGATAAGAAAAATATGAAATACGCGATTTGTCTGCAACCTTATATCCCGATGCGAGCTACAGCCTCAGAGACCTCTGAGATGATCAGTCAGCTGCTCTTTGGTGATACATTTCAGATCCTGAAGGAAGAGCCACGCTGGTACTACATCGTGCGCGACTGTGACGGCTATGAAGGCTGGATTGACTGGAAGACCGCTACGGTGATTGAACAAGCAGAATACGAGCATTATGTCCATGAGGCCAGCAATGCGCTGCTGTTGCGTCTGCCTTTCAATGCAGTGCAGCGTACAGAACAGGGACAGTCGGGTAGTGCTCATCTCTCGTGGGGTAGCCGTATCTTCGACATGGATGACACGGGAATTACTTTCCGCATGCATGGCGTACGTTTCGATCTGCCAGCCATGAGCTATGTTAATCCGGTGCACGCTAACTCTATGTCGCGCAAGGCACTGTCAAAATTTCTGTTGCAGCAGGCTCAGATGTTGCTCAATACGCCTTATCTCTGGGGTGGTACAGCGGCTTTTGGCGTCGATTGTTCAGGCTTTACACAGACGCTGTTCCGCTTCATCGGTATCAGTCTGCCGCGTGATGCTTCGCAGCAGGCTATGGTAGGTTCGGAGGTAGCTTTTGACGATGCTTCTGCAGGTGATCTGGCATTCTTCTCTTCACAGGAGGGAAGCGATAAGATTTCGCACGTCGGACTGATAGCTGAGAATGGTCGCATACTGCATGTGAGTGGATATCTGCACTTCGATGAACTGCGTCGTGAGGGTATCTGGAACCTGCAGCGCCAGGAGATGACACATTACCTTTTGAAAATCAATAAGTATTTCTGATTATGATCGAGTCTCTATATAAGGTTTACCTTGAACATCCAAGTATCACGACCGACAGTCGTAAGGTAGAAGACGGACAGATCTTCTTTGCTTTCAAAGGAGAACATTTTGATGGCAATCAGTATGCCACAGAGGTGTTGCAGAAAGGTGCTGCATTGGCCGTCATCGACGATGCTTCTGTGATTCCTGCAGACGTGCAGACGGGTAAGGAAGGCCTGCAGGGTGGTTATTTCCTCGTTCCGGATGTATTGACCGCCTTACAGCAGCTTTCGGCTTATCACCGTCAGCAG
>DCIF01000118.1:6993-7457 GCA_002315795.1 Bacteroidales bacterium UBA1733 | reverse complement strand
CTGAGTCAGAAATATAACGTACTGGCTACAGAGGGAAATCTCAATAATCAGATTGGTGTGCCTCTTACCTTGCTCAAGATCAGGAAAGAACATGAATTGGCCATTGTGGAGATGGGAGCCAACCATCCGATGGATATTGCTGAACTCTGTGCTCTGGTGCATCCTGACTTCGGACTGATCACCAACGTAGGTAAGGCGCATCTGTTGGGTTTTGGTAGTCTGGAAGGTGTCATTGCTGCTAAGACCGAGCTCTATAAGAGTCTGGCAGCTGATGGCGGCATCGCTTTCATTGACTCGTTCAACAATCAGTTGCTCTTCAAGGCCATGGAATATGGCGTGCAGTGCCGACCTTATCTGCCAGGTAATGTAGAGTCGTGCAGTCCGTTCCTGGTGATGAGTCTGTTCGACACCGAAGCTGAGGATCCGATCCTGATAGAGACGCATCTCATTGGCAGCTATAATGC
>DCIF01000118.1:0-6973 GCA_002315795.1 Bacteroidales bacterium UBA1733 | reverse complement strand
GTGAACTGTCAGGCAGCAGCTACTGTTGGACGTTACTTTGAGGTGAGTCTGGAACAGGTCAAGTCGGCTATCGAAGGCTATGAACCTCAGAATATGCGCAGTCAGCTGGTAGAACTGGGTTATGGCAATCAGCTCATCATGGATGCGTATAATGCCAATGCTACTTCGATGAACGCAGCGTTGACCAGTTTCCAGTTGAACGACGCTCCACATAAAAGCGTGATCCTCGGTGATATGCGCGAGCTGGGAGCAGAGTCGGAGAAAGAACATACGGTGATTCTCGATTTCCTCTTCTCATCGGGTATCAAGCTTGATATGACCATATTGGTAGGAGAGGAGTTCTGCAAAGTCTTCAGACAGAAAGGACTGCTCTATGCGGCTCAGAACAGTATGAACGTGCGCTGTTATGAGAAGGTGGACGATCTGATCAGTGATACCGATGTGATGCGTAATCTGGGAGGTACGATCCTGGTGAAAGGAAGTCGTGGTGTGCAGTTGGAGAAGGCTGCTAATGTCATTAAACAGCGTTTTGGCTTATGAGAATCTATATGCTGCGTCATGGCGAGACCGACTGGAACAAGGAACATCGCTTTCAGGGACAGATAGACATTCCGCTCAATGACTACGGTCGGGAACTGGCTGTCGTGACGCGCGAGAAGTGGCCGATTGTGGCCTACGATCGCGTCTATTGCAGTCCGTTGGTCCGTGCTGCTGAAACGGCTCAGCTTGTCTTGGAAGGCCGTCCTGAGCGTGAGAAAATCTGTTATGATGAGCGTATCAAAGAGTTCAGTTTCGGTGTGTGTGAAGGACTGAATATCGATGATGCCGGACAGAATCCGGAACATCCGATGTATAACCTTCTGCATCATCCGGAGAACTATGTTCCGCAGCAGGGAGGAGAGTCGTTCGAACAGCTCATTGCACGTGGCCGTTCTTTCTTCGAAGCAGAGATCTTCCCTTTGGAACAGCAAGGGGTCAACGATATCCTCATCGTGGCGCATGGAGCTATGATACGTGGACTGGTCTGTGCACTCGGACTGAAAGAAGTGAAAGACTTCTGGCGCACACGTTATACAAACTGCTGTCTGACTACCATCGAACTGCATGACCGTACTGCTACGATGATCAAGGAGGCCGAGACTTTTTATGATGCTTCTGGTCATTTTGGCGGATGGATTACCCAGTAAATCTCTCTCCTGAGACGCTTGCGTTGGCGCAGGGAATCCTGTTCGGAGACACTTCGCAACTGAGCACCGAGACGCTGCAGAGCTTCCGTACGGCCGGTATGGGACATCTGCTGGCTGTTTCTGGCTTGCATGTCGGCATCATCATGTCGATCCTCTGGTTGCTTCTTAAACCTCTGGAATGGCTGGCGATTCTGATGACTGCGTGTCCGAAGTTGGACTGCAGGATTGGAAGTCCGATTCCCACGTATATCATCGGAACGACTGTACGTATCCTGATTATCTTGCTGACGGGAGTGTATGTCTATCTGATTGGAGCTCCACCGAGTGCGATCCGAGCGTGGCTGATGATCAGTATGTGTCTGTTAGGATGGATCTTTCATCGTCCGTCTTCTGCACCACGATGTCTGTTGTTTGCAGCACTGATCCTGTTGGCTTGGGATCCCTGGATTCTCACTAAGGTCGGTTTCCAGTTAAGTTTTCTTTCTGTGGCAGGCATTCTGCTGTTTCAACCGTGGTTGAACGATCATGAGAGTCCGTGGTACTTCCGGGTCATCCTGCTCTCTATCGCTGCACAGTCATTGACCCTTCCTGTGGTGGCTTTTTATTTCCATCAGGTTCCTTTCTTAGGATGGCTGCAGGGACTGCTGGTAGTTCCGCTGATGCCGGTATTCGTCACGCTGCTGTTGCTGCTGCTGGTGTTCCCTTCTTTTCCTTTGCTTGCTTCGCTCATAGAAGGTCTCAGGGCTTGGATAGAGGTGGTGGCCGAGGCCATTGGTGACATCGAGCAGTTCGTCTTAGGTGGACATCTTTATTTCTATCCCTCCTGGTATGAAGCTCTTCTGGCAGAACTCTTCCTGCTGGCAGTCATTCTTCTCATTCGGTTCAAACTCGGTAAAAAGTAAATGCAAAAACTTCGCTACTACATCCTGCCTTTGCTTTATCTTGGCATAGGAAGTTCGGTGACGGCCATGCTCGTGCAGCGTGTGGTCCATTTTGCCGATACGCTGTGGCTGTTCCTCCTGTTACCGATGCTGATGGTCACCGTATTGCTGACGGTGGTGGGAATCGTGAACGTCTGGGTGCAGTACCGCAGTATGGAAGAAGACAGTCTGATGCGCCAGTATGGAGCGCGTAATCTCTTGTGGCTGTATTTCCGTTGCTGGTCGGTGGTGATGGCCGGACTGGCCATCGGAGTGGTCTATTACTGGATGCATGCGTTGCTGGCCGATTATATTCAGGACCTGCTTTATAGTCTTGACGTCCTTTTCTATGTCAGTTGTGTCTTTCTCACGATCTCTGCCTTGATGAGCATCGTACGTGGTGTGAGTCTGCAGGAGATACGTCTGCGCAATGCACAGACCGAGAACCAGTTGCTCAAGGCGCAGCTGAATCCGCACTTCCTGTATAACACGCTCAACAACATAGACGCACTCATCTGGTTAGACCAGGAGCGCGCCTCTACGGCTGTTACCAGCCTTTCAAGTCTGATGCGTTATATGACCTACAGTGGCCGACGGGAACGCGTTACGATCGAGGAGGAGTTGCAGGCCATGCAACAGCTGATCGACCTGCAGAGACTCCGTACTTCTAATGACGATAGTCTGGTCTTTGAGACTGAGATCGATGCCAAGCTCTCTACTCAGATCGCTCCACTGCTGCTGATGCCGCTGATAGAGAACTGTTTCAAGCATGTAGGACAGATCAACGCACCGCGTGCCATCTGTATCAGGCTTTCGCTCAAAGAGAACCAGCTGGTCTTCTCGACCGACAACAATGTGGCCGAAGAAGGGACGCAGAAGTCGGGCAATGGTGGCGTAGGTCTCACCGTGCTCCGCAGACGTCTGAGTCTGCTTTTCCCTGATCAATATACTTTCACAGCAGGTCGTGAAGGCGATCGTTTCAGAACCAGACTTCAGCTAACCGTCGGTTAGCTTCATCGATCAGACGTGGCACAGCCAACTGTTGCCACTCCATCCATGTCACTCGTTTATATCCCTTAGGCTGTAGCTCTTTGTCCAGGGCTTCAGCCTCTTCTTTGTCCTTGATGGCAACCACATGGAAGTCAGCATATAACGTCTGGTGCGTGAGCTGATGCTTTATTCGAGTGAGGAGTGAGGAGTTAGGAGTTAGGAGTGACTCCTCACTAACATAGAACTCCCAAAGTCCTTGCCAGATATCTCCTTTGCCACGCTGATGTACCCACAATGAATCCTCATATATATAAATAAGGTAGTGGAGATGGCGTTCGCGTACCTTGACTTTTCCTGCTTTAACCGGACGTTCAGCGATTGTATGATTTGCCAGTGCCATGCAATGATGCGCCACAGGACAATCGGAACATAGTGGTGACGTTGGCGTGCAACAGAGCGCTCCCAGTTCCATCATAGCCTGATTATGATGTCCTGGATCCTGATCGGGCAAGAGGGCTGTTGCCAGTGCCAGAAAGTCTTTCTGACCTTTGGTGGAGTCAATAGGAGTATCGATGTCAAAGAGGCGTGAAAGCACGCGATAGACGTTGCCATCTACGACGGCCACTTTCTCATTCGAAGAGAAGCTGGCAATGGCAGCAGCGGTATAGGGACCGACTCCTTTGAGCCGGATCAGATCAGCATATCGAGTAGGAAAGACGATCTCGCTGGCCGACGGATGTTGCTCAGCATAACGGTTCACCACTTGCTGCGCAGCGGTATGAAGGTTACGTGCGCGACTGTAGTATCCGAGTCCTTGCCACAGTTTCAGCACCTCATCTTCCTGAGCTTCAGCCAGCTCTTTGACCGTCGGAAAGCGCTCAGTAATACGCAGGTAGTATTCCAGTCCTTGTATGACTCTGGTCTGCTGCAGGATGATTTCTGACAGCCAGATGCGATAGGCATCGGTGGTGTTGCGCCAGGGCAGATCGCGCTTGTTCTTGTCGTACCAAATCCCTATTTTGATACCTATATCGTTCATTTTCTTATAATTTAGTTGCCAATTAAGACTATTTCGGCTGCAAAGATACACTTTTTTTCAAAAAAAAGCAGTTTCCTATTTGAAATTTCAAAAATTAGCACTATCTTTGCATGCCAAAATTAAAAAATCACATCAAAGAATCATAAAAATGACAAAAGCAGAAATTGTAACCAAGATCGCAAAGAAGACAGGTCTTGATAAGGAAGAAGTATTGACTGTCGTTGAGCAGCTCATGGGTACCATTAAGGAGTCTCTTATTGAAGGTGAGCCTGTTTATCTCCGTGGCTTCGGAAGTTTCATTATCAAGGAGCGTGCTACCAAGACTGCTCGTAATATCAGCAAGGATAAGGCAATCATCATCCCAGCACACAATATTCCAGCATTTAAGCCAGCTAAGTCATTCATGGCTGAGGTTAGCGGCGAGGTAGTTACTTCAGAGGAAGACTAATTTCAAGGCAATATATTGTTAAACAATTAATATAATTAAGGTATGCCAAACGGTAAGAAGCACAAGCGTCATAAGATGGCTACGCACAAGCGTAAGAAGCGTCTTCGCAAGAATCGTCACAAGCACTAATCAGTGCGCCATCGTGGCCTTTTTGGCGCCCCGCATAGGGCGCCTTATTTTTTAATCTTTTATTCACTTCGATATGACAAATGAAGTAGTGATAGATGTCAACGCGTCGATGATCACTATTGGCCTGCTTGAAGACGGTAAGCTGGTGGAATACCAGCGTGAGTCTCAGGAGTCCAATTGCAGTGTCGGCAACATCTATCTGGCTCGCGTCAAGAAACTGATGCCAGGCCTGAATGCTGCATTTGTGGATGTCGGATATGAAAAAGAGGGTTTTATACACTATCAGGACCTTGGCCCACATTTCCACACGCTGGCCAAGTATGTAAAGCAGCAGATCTCAGATCACAAGCATCTCATTCCTATCGATCGTTTTAAGATCGAAGCTCCATTGAGCAAGGACGGGACCGTCACAGACGTTCTCTCCATTGGACAGGAGATTCTGGTACAGGTCTTCAAGGAACCTATCAGTACCAAAGGTCCGCGCGTGACGTCCGATCTGTCTTTACCTGGTCGTTTCATGGTGCTGATTCCTTTTCAGGATAAGGTGTCGGTGTCAACGAAAATCAAGTCTTCAGAGGAAAAGACCCGACTGAAGAATATCATTAAATCCATCCTGCCGATGAACTATGGCGTTATCGTACGCACATCGGCCAATGGAGTAGGAGAGGAAGAACTGAGCCAGGAGCTTAGTTCTTTGATCAAACGCTGGGAATCCTGCGTCTCAACTCTCATGAAAGGCAAGTTGCCATCTCTTTGTTTTGAGGAGACCAACCGTGCCACGGCATTACTTCGTGACATCTTCAACCCTTCGTTCGAGCACATCTGGATTAACGATCCAGCAACGTTTAATCAGATCAAAGAGTATGTCAGACTGATAGCCCCTGAGAAGGCGGACGTTGTACAACTGTACGAAGAGGAAATCCCTATCCTTGATAAGTTTGCGGTTACGCGCCAGATCAAGGCTTCCATGGGTAAGACGGTGCCATTCAAATCAGGTGCATATATCATCATTGAGCACACTGAGGCGATGCATGTCATCGACGTCAATTCCGGTCATCGCAGCAGGTTTTCCGAAGATCAGGAAGAGAACGCGCTGTTAGTCGATATGGCTGCAGCCGAAGAGATTGCTCGTCAGATGCGTCTGCGTGATATGGGAGGTATCGTGGTGGTCGATTTCATCGATGTCACGAAGGCTGAACATCGCGATAAGCTGTTGCAGCACATGCGCGATCTGATGGCCAATGATCGTGCCAAGCATAATGTCCTGCCACTCTCTAAGTTCTGTCTGATGCAGATCACACGCCAGCGTGTACGTCCTGTGTCAGAACCACAGATTGCCGAGTCTTGTCCTGTGTGCCGGGGAAATGGAGTGGTTAAGCCAAGCATTCTTTTCCCTGACAGACTGGAAGAGAAACTCTCTATCCTTGTGAAGGAGAAGCAGATCAGGCGCTTTACCCTCTACGTTCATCCATTCATTGCAGCTGCGCTGCGTCAGGGTTGGTTCTTTACCAGTCGTTACTGGCAGTGGCGTCGCAAATTTGGATTCGGCTGGAATCTTGTTCCAGACGAGTCGTTAGAGCTTCTGCAATACAGAGTTCTTGATGCCGATCGTAATGAGATCGACCTCTTTGAACCTGTTGATGCTCTGGTATAATATAACAGAAATGGAAACCATCAAACTAATTAATGCCCTGGGACGAATGCCTCAGAATCGTATGCAGAAGCCTGTCGATTTCTGTCTCGAGTCTGGTGAACATATCGCCATCATGGGTCCGAATGGCGGTGGTAAATCCTGTCTGGTAGATATGATCACAGGCAAGAATATCCTCATGCAGGGTACTCTTGCCTATGATTTTGGTCCAGGCACCAAACCATCGGCTTACGGCAATATCGTACAGCTTACTTTCGAAGATGCTCTCGGTTCGGTCGAGAAGCCTTATTACTTCCAGCAGCGTTTCAACAGCCAGGATCGTGATGAGTCGCCTCTTGTCATGACGGTGCTGAAGCGTGCTATGGCTACAGGCAACGTCACTGCTACAGGACTCTCTGCCGATGAGGCCCGTATGGCAGGACACGGACTTACCGAAGACGAAGCGCGTGCTGCCGGTAGCGAAGACGATAGCGAATTCCTGCAGAATCCGCTGCTCGATACCTTCATGATGCGCCATCTGCTGCAGAAGCGTATGGTGCTGCTCAGCAGTGGTGAGATGCGCCGTTATCAGCTCTTCAAGTATCTCATCAAGAAGCCACGTGTACTCAT
>DCIF01000086.1:6790-7609 GCA_002315795.1 Bacteroidales bacterium UBA1733 | reverse complement strand
GTTTTTTCTGTGTATTGTTGCGCTGTGAAGATTCAATTAATCATCCGGAAGCATATCTTCCATTACTTCCTCTGTCTCCTGAGCCTCATAATTCTCATCTTCAACCAATTTCCCGTTGATCTTACAGGCCACACCGGGTTGACTACGCAGAAAATCTACCAGTGTAGGGGTGACTCGCACTTTGTGCTGGCGACTATAAAGACGGACAATATAACTCTTGATCGGGTCACATACTTCAAAGAAAAGTGAGGTATTTGCCGGACCAGAAGCTCCCGTTGTCCCGATATCAGCCTTGCGATTGATGATAGCATCAGACATCTGCTGAATAGTCGAATGTTTGAGCTGACGATGATCAAGCACCACGGTGAGACTCTCCATCAGGGTTTCAGCCACCTCACTGAGCTGCTTGATCTGGCCGATGGCAAACTCCAAGTCAAAGATGGTTCGGGCATCTCGCACAAAGCGTTTGTTCTGATATTTTGCCTGAATATAGAGATACATACCTTCTTTACCAAAGCCTCGCCACGTAGGATAAGCATTGCCAAAAAGCACAAAATCATGCTTTCCACTATAATCTTCAAGCGTCAACACGCCATAAGGA
Organism: Bacteroidales bacterium UBA1733; assembly: GCA_002315795.1. Next base: position 7,008 of record DCIF01000086.1, on the reverse strand, counting down.
TTACCAGCACGTGAGGTTCCCTCTCTCCAAGCAGTAACAATACCGCCACAGGTGATGTCTCGACCCTGAATCTTACGGATTCTCTCCAGCTCAGCCGGATTGTTGGCCAGATCACGTAATTTGGCATCGGCCTCTTCTTTCCCCTTAGGGTTAGGTAGCGACTCCAGTTCGGCCATAGTCGTATTGCAGGCGAACTTCAAGACGAGCTTATACTCATC
>DCIF01000086.1:1999-6686 GCA_002315795.1 Bacteroidales bacterium UBA1733 | reverse complement strand
GGTTGCGGATGATGGATTTCAATAGCCAAATCGTCCAGGTCGCCGAAAAGTGAAGCCTCATTGCTCTCCTTGTCGGCCTTAAACTTCTGTCCATACTTGATTACCTGATCCAGGAACGCCTCTCCTCGCATATTAATGCTTGCATACTGCTCTCGAGAATAAGTACCGAATGAGTCGAAAGCACCAGACATAGCCAAAGACTCAAGAGCCTTTCTGTTGATAGCTCCTTGCTCTACGCGCTCCACAAGATCAAAAATATCCTTGAAGGGTCCATGGGCATTACGCTCTTTGACCACAGCATCGGCTGCGCCTTCTCCAAAACCCTTAATTCCAGCCAAACCGAAACGTACTGCTCCTTCTTTATCGACCGAATAACGCTGTCGAGAAAGATTGATATCCGGACCCTTGACCGAAAGCCCCATGGCACGACATTCATCCATCTGCTTGGCAAGTTCGGTCACGTTGTTGAGCGAACGTGACAGCACGGCAGCCATATACTCTGCCGGATAATGCGCCTTGAGATAAGCGGTCTGATAAGCCACCCATGCATAACAGACGGCATGGCTCTTATTGAAAGCATACGAAGCGAACTTCTCCCAGTCACCCCAGATCTTCTCAAGGATTTTCGGATCATGGCCATTCTTGACGCCTCCCTCTATGAACTTAGGTTTCATCGCATCGACAATGTCCTTCTTCTTCTTACCCATGGCCTTACGCAAAGCATCAGACTCGCCACGAGTAAAGTCGGCCAAAAGACGAGACAACAACATGACCTGCTCCTGATAGACGGTGATGCCATACGTATCCTTGAGATATTTTTCCATCACTGGAATATCATAGGTGATAGGTTCACGACCGTTCTTTCGCGCAATAAAGGCAGGGATGTAATCCATAGGTCCTGGACGATAGAGCGCATTCATAGCCACAATATCGCCAATGCAGTCTGGTTGAAGTTCCTTGAGATACTTCTGCATGCCAGGCGACTCAAACTGGAAGGTACCAACGGTGCGACCAGAAGCAAAAAGCTTGTAGGTGAGTTCATCATCAATCGGAATATGATCAATGTCAACCTCTACGCCACAGGTCTCACGTATATTATCCAACGCCTCGTTGATGATACCCAGGGTCTTAAGACCCAGGAAGTCCATCTTAATCAGGCCGGTAGATTCAATGACGTGGCCGTCATACTGAGTCACAAGCAGTTTCGTTCCATGATCATCGACCACAGAAACAGGAACAACGGTATCAATAGGATCTCGGCCGATGATCATTCCACAGGCATGAACACCCGTACCACGCACATTTCCCTCGAGCATCTGTCCGAGTTTCATGACATTACGGATGTGAGGATCTGGGCTTTCGCAAGCTTCACGCATCTCTGGCACTACCTTGATACAGTTCTTAAGATTGCATTTCAAAGCCTTACCATTCTCTTCTGGCATACGATCAGGGACCAAACCAGCCAGACGGTTGGCTTCAGGAATCGACACTTTCTCTACACGTGCCATATCCTTGATGACCATCTTCGTAGCCATGGTACCATAGGTGATGATATGCGACACTCGGTCTGCACCATATTTGTTCTGCACCCACTCAATGACGCGTGCACGACCATCATCATCAAAGTCTGTATCAATATCAGGCAGGGAGATACGATCCGGATTCAGGAAACGCTCGAAAAGTAAATCATACTTGATAGGATCAATCTTGGTAATGCCAAGACAATAAGCAACAGCTGATCCCGCAGCCGATCCACGACCAGGACCTACACTGACACCCAGTTCTTCACGACAAGCACGAATAAAGTCAGATACAATCAGGAAGTAACCAGGGAAACCCATCGTCTTCATGATGTGGAGCTCGAACTTGATACGGTCCCACACATCAGGACGCAAAGCTGCAATGATCTCATCATCGGTCATCGGTTGCGCCATGGAGTCTCCTTCATAACCATATTCTGCAGTCAGGTAATGATTATCACGCGCACCCTGTAATGCCAGATGACGCAGATAATCTGCCTCAAACTTGATGCGCACCACCTTGTTAATGTCTCCATTACCCAACTTCTTGAATTTCTTCCTGGCATCTTCTTCTGAGAGCACCACATTACCATTCTCGTCCTGTGTCATCTCATCAAAGAGCATCTGCTCGGTGTACTTCTGACGATAATCCTCCTCCAGACCGAACTCAGCAGGAATCTCAAAGTTCGGCATGATAGGACCATTTTCAATATCGTACTCCACACACTTGTCGATAATCTCAACCGTGTTGGCCAATGCTTCTGGCACATCGGACCAGAGCTTGTTCATCTCCTCAGTGGTCTTAAACCATTCCTGCTTGGTGTAGCGCATACGGTTAGGATCATCAAGATCCTTGCCGGTGTTCAGACAGATCAGATGGTCATGTGCCTCACCATTTTCCTCGTCAACGAAATGCACATCATTGGTGGCCACCAGCTTGATATGGTGCTTGTGAGCCATCTCAATAAGCCATGGATTTACCTTATTCTGCTTTACGATACATTCAGGATTATAAAGAGGATCTTGTGAAGGATGACGCTGCAGTTCGAGATAATAATCCTCTCCAAACAACTGCTTATGCCATAGGATTGCTGCTTCTGCTTCCTCCAGATCCCCATCTTCAAACTTGCGAGGCACCTCGCCACCCAAGCAAGCTGAACAGCAGATCAGATCTTCGTGATATTGTTCGAGCACCTTATAGTCGATACGTGGACGCATATAATATCCATCTACCCAACCAATCGAAACCAGTTTAATAAGGTTCTGATATCCATTCTTATTCTTGGCCAACAGAATAAGGTGCCAGCCACTCATATCCGCCTTACCTTCACGTTTCTCCATACCACGACGAGCCACATAGACCTCACAGCCAAAGACCGGTTTCACACGAGGCAGACCTTCCTTTTCGCGACCTTTGTTCTGCTTAGCTGCAATGTCGAAAAACTCTTTGATGCCGAACATATTTCCGTGATCGGTAATAGCAAAGCCCGGCATGCCGTCTTTGGCTGCCTTATCAAAGAGCCGGCCAATCTTACATTGGCCGTCAAGGAGGGAATATTCTGTATGTACGTGAAGATGCGCGAATGGTTCCATAGTTTTATTAATATCGGTGCAAATATACGCATTTTTCATGAAATAACAAAGAAAAATATCGCCTTTTTCGCACAAAAAATAGCGCCACCCTTACCACAGACACTCTGTTGCAGCAAGGGTGGTGCTATTTTTGTATGATATCTTCTAAAGATATTTGTTATTTGCTATTTTATAATAAGCGGTACCAGACCTCATTATAAACTTTGCTCCACTGGCATGACAAAAGCACGGAGGCCGAGCATTGGACGCTCTTCGTCAAGCTTGCGCAGACGGTCGAAGAGCAATGGGATGCGGTCATCTTCGCACATAGCGATGATGGCAGAGTTCATTCCTGGCCAAGCATGGCTACCATAGTGAGGCTCACCAGTCTTGCTGCCACGGCCTTGTACCTGCTCAAAGCAAGAGAAGCCTCGCTGCATGCAGCTGCCAAGAATCTCAATCACTGCATCATGATGAGCCTGGTCGTATGCGATAAAAATTGCTTTCATTGTATATTTAGGGATATTGGGGATTATTGGGATTTTAGGGATTTTTGGGACGATAGTATCTGTTTCTTAAATCCTTTCTGAATAATCAGATTGACCTTGTTGAGTTAAGAACTATCGGCAAGGAATATGGGTCCCGAGAACAAACGTCCCTAAATTCCCAAAAATCCTAAAATCCCTAATATCCTTTATAGAATATTATTTTCTACGCTTAAACACATGCTTCTTTTTCTTCCACTCAGCATCAAGACCGAGCTTCTCGGCCCATGCACGACGCTCCTGACGGATCTTCATACCCTGGAAGGAACAATAGACCGAAGGAACGACGACAAGAGTCATGACGGTAGAAACAAGCAGACCACCGATGATGGCGATACCCATTGGCTGCCACATCTCCGAACCCTGACCAGTACCGATAGCCATTGGCAACATACCAAGCAAGGTGGTCAGCGTGGTCATGAGTACCGGACGCAGACGCGAACGACCTGCACGGACCACAGCTTGAATGACTGAGAGGCCACGCTCACGGAGGAGGTGAATGTAGTCAATAAGCACAATACCATTCTTTACCACAATACCAATCAGCATGATGGCACCGAGCATGGACATGATATTGAGATCAACACCTGTCAGCCAGAGAGCAATCACAATACCTGAGAAGGTAAATGGAATGGAAATCAGCATGATGATGAATGGATCTGACCACGACTCAAACTGAGCAGCCATGACAATGAATACAATCAGGAGGATGAGGACGCCAAGGGTTCCCATGTCCTTGAATGAATCCTGCTGATCCTCGTAAGAACCAGAAACCTGAATGGTAACATCACCTGTAAGCAGGTTGTCTGCACGCATCTCTTCGATGACTTCCTTACCCATATCTACTACGTCACCGAGGTTAGATTCATCTGTGTTAACCACACACGAAACGGTGTTGATACGCTGACGATCCTTACGTTCAATGACTGGCATAGTGTTACGTTCTACTACCTGACCTACATCCTTAACACGCACCTTAGAGCCATTCTGACCCATCAGAAGTACGTTTTCGAGCGTCTCAATAGACTCACGGACATTCGGTTCATAGCG
>DCIF01000086.1:0-1818 GCA_002315795.1 Bacteroidales bacterium UBA1733 | reverse complement strand
GCCTCACCTGCCTTCTCCGAAATACGAGAGCGGAACTCAACGGCCAGATCGTTGGTCTGATCAAGGTCATAACCATAGATCTCAAACGAAGCAGCACTCTGGCCACCCATACTCTGCTGGCCACCTTCAGTTACCTTCACACGGCTGAACTCAGGATATTTAGCCAGATCCTTACGCATCTGAGCTCCTACATCATACATACTTTCCTTCACCAGTCGTTCGTTCACCTTATACATGGCGATGTTAAACGAAATAATGTGAGTACCGTTATCGCTCATCGAAGCGAAGGTATTGTCTGTATCTGCCTGACCGGTAGAATAGTTCACAGCCTTCAGTACTTTCTTATCGGCAGTACCCCAGCGTGTCATCCACGTATTAGCCAGTTCGGCAGCAAGACGATCGGCCTCAGCCTGACGGGTACCTACTGGTAACTGCAGCGATACAGAGATACGGCCAGAGTCCTGTGATGGGAAGAAGCCGGTACCGATAGCCTTGAAAACCAGAGGAGTCATAGACAACAGGAAGAAGATACAGATGGCTATGAACATCTTCGCACGGTTACGCACAGCCCAGTTGATACGGTTCTTATACCAGTCATCCAGTTTGTCGAGGACGCCACGTACGATATAGTGATTATACCAGCGGGCCACTGCTCCCTCACGCTTCTTCAGACGCAGCATCTGCGAACAGAGCATTGGCGTGAACGAAAGCGCAGAGGTAGTAGATACGGTCATGATAATACACATCATCCAACCCAGCTGCTTGAAGAGGACACCTGCCATACCTGGCACCATGGTAAGTGGGAAGAACACACCAATCATGGTCAACGTAGAGGCAATAACCGAAATAGCCACCTCGTTGGTTCCATGGATAGCCGCCTGCTTTGGATCTGATCCTCGCTCAATATGGTTCGTCACGTTCTCAAGAACTACGATGGCATCATCGACGACGTTACCAATCGCAATTGAGAGACACGACAGTGAGATCATGTTGAGCGACGAACCTGCAGCAAACAGGTAGATGAACGATGCTACCAGTGACAATGGAATGGTGATCAGAATAACCACACAGGCACGCCAACGACCCAGGAAGAGGAAACAGACGATAGCCACGAAGAGCATAGCGTATGCAATGGTCTCTGCCAGTGAGTTGATTGTAGCATAGATATTATCGCAAGTGTTAACGATGATACCTAATTTCACGTCCGATGGCAGGTTCTTCTGCAGCTCTGGCAAGAGGTCGAGCACCTTTTCTGAAATCTGTACAGAATTAGCGCCAGACTGCTTCTGGATGATGATCATCGCACCCTGCTCGCCACTATAACCCTTAGGTTCATTCGGATTAGCAAAGTAAGTAAATGTCTTCTGTGCACGTTCCTGAACAGTATCTACCACACGAGCCACATCCTTGAGACGTACCACCTGGTTACCCGTAGCACGAACTACAATCTCCTCCAGCTCCTTAGGATCCTTGAATTCTCCAGGAGTACGGAGCGTAAATGCGTTATTACCAACGTCAAACGAACCACCAGGCACATTCAGGTTCTCCTGAGAGATGACACTTGAAATGGTCTCGATGGTGAGGTTATAAGCCTCGAGCTTGAGAGGGTCACAATAGACATAGATCTCACGCTGTGGCGCACCAGAGATAGATACGGTACCCACACCTGCGATACGGGCAATAGGGTTAGCCACATTATCATCGAGGATCTTATAGAGTGCCGTTTGGCTATCGGTAGCCTGAGCCGAGAGGATCAGGATAGGAATCATATCCGCAGAGAACTTGAAGATGATAGGAGTACCAGCACCATCTGGCAAG
>DCIF01000064.1:1294-2913 GCA_002315795.1 Bacteroidales bacterium UBA1733 | reverse complement strand
TTAAATAACACTATTCTTTTATGGCAACCATCAAGGCAGAAAGACATACATAAATGATTCGATACATTACAAAAGCACACAAATGATGTTAAAATACGAAGGTTTCGGAGAAGACTTCCAATTTAAATTGGAATATATCGGAAAAATTATTATCTTTGCGGGCTTTTACACGCGATTAAGATGACGACATTTGTATCAGATGAAGAGCACTATGACGTAGTGCTTGAAAAGATGCTCAATGCACAACATGTTCTATGGATTGGCACAGCCGATATCAAGGACTTGTATGTGAAGAAAGGAAACGGCTCGCAGCCGCTTCTCGGAGCATTGTCTGATCTTCTGAAGAAAGGTGTGGAGATACGACTGATCCATGCCAAGGAACCTGGTCCGAACTTCCGTGAGGATTTTGACAAATACCCGAATCTGGCAGAGAATCTGGAGAGGGTCCTTTGTAACAGGGTTCACTTCAAGATTATCGTCATCGACTGCGAATGGGTCTATGTAGGCTCTGCGAACCTCACCGGTGCTGGCATGGGCATGAAGTCACCACTGAAACGTAACTTCGAAGCAGGTATCTTTACCGATGAGCCACTCCTCGTAGATGGAGCAATGGAAGAGTTCGACCGAATCTGGCGCGGTGAAGAATGCAAGAAATGTGGACGCAAGGATTTCTGTATAGACAGGATCAAATGATTATTTAATACCAGAATATGGGCAATATCTGTAAAATCGGAGTTTTCTGTTCATCTTCCAATAAGATGGATGAGAGTTATTACGAAGAAGCTGATTGTTTTGGTAGGTGGATTGGTAGTCATGGTCATACCCTGGTCTATGGCGGCGCTAATTGTGGCCTTATGGAAGCTTTGGCTAAATCCGTCCACGAGACTGGTGGTAAGGTGTTGGGCGTGGTTCCTCAGATTCTCATTGAAAGGAATCGTGTCAGCACCTATATCGATGAACAGATTCTAACTTTTGATCTGAATGATCGAAAAGAACAGCTCATAGAACAGTCTGATATCATCATTGCTCTTCCTGGCAGTGTGGGAACTCTTGATGAGGTCTTCACGGTCATGGCGGCCAATACAATAGGTATCCATGACAAGAAGGTTGTGTTCTGGAATATCAACGGATTCTGGAACGACCTGTTCTCCATGCTTGATAAGTTGGTTCTAACGGGAGTAGTAAACAAGCCTTTTGACTCAGTGATGGCTAAGGCCAATACTATGGAGCAGGTAGTCCGTATTATAGAGAAAGGAAATATTTGACAAGATGAAAGCTATAGTGATAGGTGCTACAGGAGCTACGGGAAAAGATCTTGTGAAGCAGTTGATTGAGGACACATACTTCGAACAGGTCGATGTCTTTGTCCGTAGGGAGATGGATATCTCACATTCAAAGCTACATGTTCACATTGTGGATTTCGAAGATATTGACAGTTGGAAGAGTGATGTTATTGGCGATGTCCTTTTCTCGATGCTCGGAACTACGATAAAACAGGCAGGAAGCCAAAAGAAACAGTGGAGGATTGACTATGACTATCAATATAAGGTTGCCAAGGCTGCTCGTGAAAATGGTGTTCCTACTTTGGAACTTATGTCTTCGGTAGGGGCAAGTCCCAG
>DCIF01000064.1:0-1270 GCA_002315795.1 Bacteroidales bacterium UBA1733 | reverse complement strand
TCTATATTTTTCTATTCTCGAATGAAGGGAGCATTGGAGCAGGCTGTCAGTGCTTTGTCGTTCCCTCGAATTATAATCATGCGTCCACCTTCTTTGATTCGCAAAGACACAGATCGCTTTGGGGAACGCGTCTCTGTCAAGGTATTGCATTCATTCAATCGCATTGGCCTGTTGAAAGGTCTTGCACCGATGCCGACAGAGACTGTAGCGGATGCAATGATCAGAACAGCCAAAGACCAGACAGATGGACTTAGGATTTTCGAACCTAAAGATATTTTTGAACTCAGATAACTATAGATTCACAATGAAGAAATACATTTTACCAGTGTTAGTCATGAGCCTTTTATCGGCATCATGCACTTCGAAGCAAGAAAAAACAGATACTGAAGAGGTCAAGTGTGAGGCTTCAGTCAAGGAACTGCCATGGCAGGAGATTACGCCTCGCGACATCGAGGGTAATCCTGTCAGGATGTTTGCCGACGAGTGGTTCGTGCTGGCTGCTGGCAAGGAGGGTGACATGAACCTGATGACCATTGCCTGGGGAACATTGGGCGAACTCTGGAGCAAGCCGGTGGTGACAGTCTATGTCTCTACGAGCCGATATACTTACGAGTACATGGAGAAGAACGACTACTTCACCATCACCCATTTCCCTTCTGCCATGAGAGAAAAGCTTCAGTATCTCGGTACAGCTTCAGGTCGAGACGAAGACAAGGTCAAGGGTGCTGATCTCACCCTGGAGTTCACCGAACTTGGCAATCCGATCTTCGCAGAAGCTGACCTCGCCATTGAGTGCAAGAAGATCTATGCTGAGCAGTTCAAAGCCGACAAGATGCCGATTGAGCGCCGTCAGTGGCATGAAGAGACAGGCACTGGCATTCATGTGATGTATGTCGGTGAGATTGTCAATGTGTGGAAAAAGTAATCACAGAATGTCACCTTGTTCTGGCAAGGATGCACGATATGGGTATGAATTTGGCACAGCAGCACGAAGAGAGCGAATATGAGAAGTTCAGGCGTGAGCAGATGGAGCAGTTCGAGGATGACATCACCGAAGGACGCTGTTATCCTGAGATGCCTGAAGGACAATTCATAAGAAGTAAATAAAGATGAAACGATTTCTGATTAGCACCCTGATGATGTCGGCCACCTGTTGGCTGATGGCTCAGCAGACTTTTTACCTCCCTACGGTGGGAGAGGGAGTTAAGAACACGGAACGTGTAGAGGTATCACCTGCGGGTGAGAAAGTTGTCTTTAATGTCAATGTCCC
>DCIF01000114.1:29401-29523 GCA_002315795.1 Bacteroidales bacterium UBA1733 | reverse complement strand
TGAGGCCGAGGCTCATCTTGCGCTCCTCACGAGAGAGGGTCAGGATAACTGCCTCGATCTCGTCACCTACCTTAAGAAGATCCTGAGCGCTGCGTACGTGCTGGCTCCAAGACATCTCTGAT
>DCIF01000114.1:28167-29244 GCA_002315795.1 Bacteroidales bacterium UBA1733 | reverse complement strand
GCGATACGCTTCTTCTCGTCATCAAAGTCGAGAATAACAACGTTGATCTTCTGGTCGAGTGTAACAACCTCCTTTGGATCGCTTACGCGGCCCCAAGAGAGATCGGTGATATGAATGAGACCGTCAACGCCACCGAGGTCGATGAATACACCATAAGAGGTGATGTTCTTAACAGTACCCTCGATAACCTGGCCCTTCTGAAGCTGAGACATGATCTCCTTCTTCTTCTCCTCGAGCTCTGCCTCGATGAGAACCTTGTGGCTAACTACTACGTTGCGGTACTCCTGGTTGATCTTAACAACCTTGAATTCCATTGTCTTGTTGACGAATACGTCATAGTCACGGATTGGCTTAACGTCGATCTGTGAACCTGGGAGGAATGCTTCGATGCCGAATACGTCAACGATCATACCGCCCTTAGTGCGACACTTAACGAAGCCGGTGATAACCTCCTCGTTCTCGAGAGCCTCGTTAACACGAGCCCAAGAAGTAGTGGCGCGAGCCTTCTTGTGTGAAAGTACGAGCTGGCCTGCACGGTTCTCTGGAGAATCGATGTAAACCTCAACCTCATCACCAATCTTAAGATCTGGGTTGTAACGGAACTCAGAAGCTGGGATGACGCCCTCGCTCTTGTAGCCAACGTTTACGATAACCTCACGCTTGTTGATGCCGGTTACAGTACCTTTAACTACTTCGTTTGCATTAATTGAGCTCAAAGTCTGCTCGTATGAAGCAGCCTGCTCCTCCTTACTCTTCGAGGTAAGGGTCTCGCCGTTCTCGTAAGCTTCCCAATCGAAGTCCTCGATAGCGGTGTTCTTTAAATTGTTAGACATAAAATATAAATGGGATGTGTCGCTAGTGACACAATCGGGCGCAAAGATACAAAAATAATGAATAATAAATAATGAATAATGAAAAATTATCTATTATTAGGAATCATTTTTTTACTCAATCTCACTTTTGTCATTTACGCATAACATTTTAAGATTGTCATTCCGAGCAGAGTAAAGGATTCAAGTTTCGCAAGTTCAACTTGAAAGGAGATAAAGGGATAATAAAGAGGAGTAAAAGGGAAGA
>DCIF01000114.1:27932-28053 GCA_002315795.1 Bacteroidales bacterium UBA1733 | reverse complement strand
GAGCAAGTTATCACTTGCGAAACTTAAGTAAAGGACCTTATAACATAAAAAAAATCCGCCACTCCTAAGGAATGGCGGACGTATATTCGCTTTACTAAGCTATCAATTAGATCTCTGAGAA
>DCIF01000114.1:27641-27791 GCA_002315795.1 Bacteroidales bacterium UBA1733 | reverse complement strand
AACCAAACTTCATACCGATGATATCGCTAGAAACGATCTGATCCTCAGTGTAACCATAAGACTCGGTAACAGCAGCCTTCATAGCAGCGTTGATACCCTCCTTAGTTACGTTCTGACCCTTAACTACAGCAACGAGGATAGTGGTAGAAC
>DCIF01000114.1:10677-27462 GCA_002315795.1 Bacteroidales bacterium UBA1733 | reverse complement strand
GGTCACCAGTGTAAGCGTGGATGGTTGACATGATACCTGACTGGATAGGAGCATAAGCGTGGAGAGCTGCAGCCATTGGAGCCAAGCAGTTGGTAGTACATGAAGCAGCAGAGATAACCTTATCCTCAGCGGTGAGGGTCTTGTGGTTAACGTTGTAAACGATGGTTGGGAGGTCGTTACCAGCAGGAGCAGAGATAACTACCTTCTTAGCACCAGCAGCGAGGTGAGCAGAAGCCTTCTCCTTTGAGGTATAGAAACCGGTGCACTCGAGAACTACGTCTACGTCGTTAGCAGCCCATGGGCAGTTAGCAGCGTCCTTCTCAGCAGAGATCTTGATCTCCTTGCCGTCAACGATGATAGAGTTCTCAGTTGACTCTACAGTGTGCTTGCCCTCACCGAACTTGCCACAGAAACCGCCCTGAGCAGTATCATACTTGAGGAGGTGAGCGAGCATTGCAGGAGAGGTAAGGTCGTTGATTGCAACTACCTCATAACCCTCAGCCTCGAACATCTGACGGAATGCGAGACGGCCGATACGACCGAAACCATTAATAGCTACTTTTGTCATCTTAGTAAAATGATTTTGATTGTTTGTATAAATAAAAGGGAATAAACTCTCATTTTTGTCATTAAGACTCTGCAAAGATAATATAAATATTGATTATTCCCGCAAAAACGTAGCAATAAGTTGTAAAAAAAGTCTATTTGGTTTAGGGTTTGACAAATAGACTTTACTATTTTTATTTTCTAATTACGGAAAAGCACGCTCGAATCGCCATAACTCAGGAATCTGAAATCGTTCTCAAGCGCATACTGATAGATTCTATGCCAGTTCTCTCCTACCAGACTATCGCCATCGACTAAAGCGCTCACCAGCAATAGCAAAGTGCTCTGTGGCATGTGGAAATTGGTGACGATGCCATCGATCAGACGATATTGGAAACCAGGAGCGATAAGAATCTGTGTAGCTGTAACCAAAGTATCTTGCGAAGAGTCATTTAAATAGTCAAGAATACACGCCAGCGAGTCGGTAAGCGAGAGCGTATGCTCCTGATCGTAAGGCTCCCACTGGTGGACGATCATATCCTCAGGATGAACCATGGCTGTCCATGCCTTGCCATGTTCAGCGTGAATAGCCTGCAGCTTCTCTCCTATATAATATAGACTCTCGAGTGTACGGACACTCGTAGTGCCAGTGGCAATCAGAAGTGGGGAGTTTGGAGTGTTGAGTGAGGAATTGGCCTCGCGCTGCAAGAGGAAGTTATAGATCGATTCAATGACACTGCGTGGCACAGAGATAAACTCAGTATGCATGTCATGGCCCTCAATGGTCTCACTCTTGACGGGTTTAAAAGTACCTGCACCGACGTGCAATGTCAGATACTGCAACGAACATCCCTTCTGCTGTAACTTCTCCAGAACCTCTGGCGTATAGTGTAGTCCTGCCGTAGGAGCAGCTACGCTGCCCTTAATCTTCGAATAGACCGTCTGATAGGTTTCCTTATCCTTCTCCTCAGTTTCACGATTGAGATAAGGAGGAATCGGGAGCTCTCCCATGGCGTCCAGGAGCTGAGCAAAAGAGATGTTTTCGTTATCGTTTTCGTTATCGTTTTCGTTATCGTTTTCGTTCCAGTAGAAACGGATCTTCTGGCTAGGGCCGAGTTCTCCCGCACGTTCGCAATAGAGTGTAGTCTTACGTCCATCCTTAAGATCCACATCGATAGAGAGACTTCCCTCCTTCCATTTCTTGCTGTTTCCCACAAGACACGTCCATGTACACTCCTTTTCGGAAGCAAAATTCTGCTGATAATCTTTCGGAGCTTCCGGCTCCAGACAAAATACCTCGACGATGCCTCCTGTCGGCTTACGGAAATGAAGACGAGCCTGAATAACTTTCGTATTATTAAAAACGATCATCGAACCGGCAGGGATCTGTTCTGGCAAGTTGAAGAAATGGTGTTCCTCAATGGTTCCACCCTGCTTACCATCAGCACCAGCCGTTGCATCAGGATGCCAGACAAGGAGTTTCGACTGATCACGCTGAGCCAACGGATACTTGGCTATCCTCTCGTCAGGAAGCGCGTAGTCATAGTTCTTGATTTGTATATTTCTTGGGTCTATTATAGCCATTATACCTTATATTTTTAAAGAATATGGCCGCAAAGTTATGCAAAAATATTCTTTTATCAAAATAAATTTTGTGAAAAGGACAAAAATAAATACCTTTGCACGCGCAAAAATAAAATAGATTATGAAAATCGGAGATAAAGTAAGATTTCTTGACGCTCAAGGTGGCGGAACCGTGACAGGTTTTAATAGCAAAGGACTGGTCATGGTTGAAGATGAAGATGGTTTCGAGATACCTACGCTGGCTTCGCAATGTGTAGTGGTCAGCGAAGAAGAAGACCAACGACAAGCCGGACATGCTCCGGTGCATCAGGCTCCATTGACACGTGCACAGATGGCGGCACGTCAAGCAATGTCAGAAGTAGATAAACTGAAAGAGGAAAACCGCCAGCTCAAAGAAGAAATACACGCACTGAAAGCCGAGATGAGCGATCTGAAACTGGCTTTGCTTCGCGCACAGTACGCTTCACCGAAAGACAACAAGAAAGGAAACGTAGCCAACACCATCAAGAGTAATCCTCACGAAGTGCTACGCAACGGCATCATCGAAGTAGATCTGCATATTGATGCTCTGCTTGAGACTTCGGCTGGCATGAACAATGCTGCCATGCTCGAACATCAGTTAGGCATTTTCCGTCAAACCATGCAGTCGTACAAGAATGCCAAGAATCAGAAAATCGTCTTCATTCACGGCAAGGGTGAAGGAGTGCTGCGCAAAGCTATCATCGACGAACTGAAACTAAGATATGCCAAGTGTGACTGGCAGGACGCTTCGTTCCAGCAGTATGGTTTCGGTGCCACACAAGTCACGATTCATTAATATCAAACAATCTTCATGAAGAGCAAACGTTTTAAGCTCATCGAAGCTCGTAATCAGAAGCAGATGCTGAAAGATTACTTCTTTATTACTTGCGGAATCATCCTTTACGCCATCGGCTACGATGCATTCATTCTGCCAGAGCAGTTGGTACAGGGTGGAGTGGCTGGTATTTCTTCCCTGTTGTTCTATGCGATGCAGATTCCTCCAGCAATCACCATCTGGGTGCTCAATATCGGTCTGCTTCTGATAGCTTTCAAGGCACTGACCAAAATCTTTGTGATCAGGACATTGATTGGAGTTACGCTGCTCTCCACTTTCATCGCTTTCTTCCAACCGATCTTTGCAGAATTCCAACTGATTACTCCAGGCGAAGACAAGTTCATGCACGTACTGCTCGGTGCCTTATTCGGAGGAGCTGGATTGGCGCTGGTCTTCACTCACAACGGTTCTACCGGTGGTACGGATATCATTGTGGCTCTGATCAACAAGTATTCGCGCATGAGCATGGGTCGCGCCATGCAGTTGGTCGATATCTGCATCATCTCAAGTTCGTACATACTCTTTCACTCGTTCGAAGTCATCGTCTATGGCATCGTTTTCACACTGATTGCCAGTATCACGATGGATTACGTATTGAATGGTAATAAACAGACCGTTCAGTTCCTGATTATCAGCAAACATTTTGAACTGATAGCCGATGACATCAACCACAAGATGCATCGCGGAGTGACCATCCTGAACGGACAAGGCTGGTATTCGAAGCAGGACGTGAAGGTAGTCATGGTTCTCTGCCGCAAGTACGAGAGCCAGTATGTCTTCAACCTCATCAAAAGCATCGATCCGAATGCCATGGTCAGCCAGCAGTTCTGTCACGGTGTATTCGGTGAGGGATTCGACCAGATCAAGTGATTCCGAATTATTAGTCAGCAGTTATTCGTTATAAGTTCATGAAAATAGGATTCGACGCCAAAAGATACTTCCACAACAAGACCGGACTTGGCAACTACAGCCGAACGATCGTGAAGGGTTTACAGCAATGTTTTCCCGATGATGAACATGTGCTTTATGACGAAAAATCCTGGTCGCGCACTTTCAAACTCGGACGCAAGGCTGCCAATGAGAAGTGCGACCTCTTCCACGGACTCTCAAACGAATTGCCTTTCGACATCAGGAAATCAGGCATTCCGAGTGTAGTTACCATGCACGACGTAGCCTGGCGCACGTTCCCTGATATGTATCATTGGACCGATCGCCAGATCTACGACTTCAAGTACGGAAAGAGCTGCAAGATGGCCACACACGTCATTGCCATCTCAGAGAGTACCAAACGCGATGTAATGCGATTCTATGGCATACCAGAAGAGCGGATCAGCGTGATCTTCCAGCCGGTGCAGGAGAATTACTACACACCATTATCGACCGAAGAGGCAGACAAGATCATGCACGAACGTTTCGGTGAAAACATTCCGCAGGACTTCATTCTCAACGTCGGCAGCATCAACAGTCGCAAGAATCTTTTAGGACTCGTCAAGGCTTTAGGACAGATTCCCAAAGACCAGCGTCCTCTGTTGCTCGTCGTAGGTAACGGACGAGGCTATAAGCAGGAAGTGATACAGTATGCCATAGAGAATGGCCTCGGCCGATACCTCCGCATCGAAACGGATATCCATGACAACCGTACGCTTCAAGCACTCTACACCAAAGCGCTTGTCATGGCCTATCCTTCGTTCTATGAGGGCTTCGGACTTCCCGTAGTAGAAGCGGCCCTGCAACGCTGTCCGATCGTCACAAGTCGTGTCTCCTCGCTTCCTGAAGCTGCTGGTGATGGCGCTATCCTGGTTGATCCGAACAACTATTTTGACATCGCAGAAGCCCTGAGTACCTTGCTCAATGACAACACAAAAGCGCAACTGCTTGGACAGAAAGCCGAGAGATATGCACGTGAGCAGTTCGATCCGAAGTCGCTCATGAATCAGATGCACAGCCTCTATCATCGAATCCTCTAAAAGCCTCAGAACGCTATGTCACAAAAGATATCGATCGTAATCAATACATATAACGCTGCCACCTATCTGGAACCCGTGCTCGAATCGGTCAAAGCATTTGACGAGATTGTCATCTGCGATATGGAAAGCACAGACGATACATTAGCCATCGCCGAACGTTATGGCTGCAAGATCCATACTTTCAAGAAAGGCAATATCAGCATTGTAGAACCCGCCAGACAGTATGCCATCGACCTCGCCACTAACGATTGGGTACTTGTAGTCGATGCAGACGAGGTTGTAACGCCAGAACTACGCGACTATCTTTACCAGCTTGTAGAAGATACTGAGATAGCAGGAGCAGCCATCCCTCGCCGTAATTATTTCATGGGACGTTTTATGCACGCCTCCTACCCTGATTATATCCTTCGCTTCTTCAGAAAGAGTAAGACGCAATGGCCTCCTGTCATACATTCAGCGCCACAGGTCGATGGCAAGGTAATCAGATTGCCAAAAGACGTTAAGGGTCTTGCCTTCGAACATCTGGTTAAAGATTCGGTAGCAGACATCATCCGTAAGAACAACACGTATTCAGAATATGAGGTCATCCGCCGCCAGCATAAGAACTATGGTATTGGCAAGCTTTTCTTCCGTCCTACTTTCCGTTTCTTCAAGTCCTATATCCTCAAACGTGGCTTTATCGATGGTAAGCCGGGGCTCATCTATTCGCTTCTACAGGCGAGCTATCAGTTTTTCATAGTAGCAAAATTGATGGAAAGGAAAAACAAACAATAAAAGCAAAGTCATGAAAATCCTTTTCTTAATCAGCCGATTTCTCGATGGTGGCATCGACACTGTGCTGGTTGAATACCTGAACAATCTGTGTCAGCTGACCGAGCATGACATTCATCTTGCCATTGGCTTGAAGATGAATCAGTCAGAGGTATTTCTTTCCCGACTGTCGCCTAAGGTAAAGATCTCTTATCTGGTAGATCAGAACTGGCTCACGAGTTACAAGCGGAGCAAGCATCACCACCAGAAACGTGTCTTTGCCGGCATTGTGGACGAACTGCTGTTGAACCCGATCAGACGCATGCAGATGAAGAATCGTCTGCGCAAACTGGCGGCTGATAAAGACGTAATCATTGATTTTGACAGTTGCCACGCTTCACTGATAAGCTCTGCTCCTGATAGAGCCAAAAAGATAGCCATGTTCCACTTCAGCCTGATGAGTGAACAGAAACGCAGTCCCAGACGCGTCAGAAGACTGCAGAAAGGCTTCAGAAAATATGACCATATCATCACCATCTCTGAAGCCATGCGACGTGAGATGGAATCGTTATGGCAGGAACATCGCCATAAAGTAGCATGTATCTACAATAGCCTCAACCTTGAGAACATCGAGCAGAAAGCCGGTTTGAAGGTCGAGAACCCACTCATCGAACAGCGATATATACTCGCCATAGAGCGACTGGAAGAGAGTCAGAAAGACCTGACTACGCTGATCAAAGCATACGCTCTGCTAACCAAGAAGAATTGCTCAGAACTGCCACTGCTTTACATCATCGGTGAAGGCAAGAGCCGATCTGAACTTGAAGCGCTCATCAGCCAGCTGCATCTCGAACAGCAGGTGAAACTGCTTGGATTTATCTCCAATCCATACCCATGGATCAAAGCAGCAGCGGCCATCGTTCACAGTTCGAAGTTCGAAGGATTACCTACTGTACAGATTGAAGCGTTACTCCTCGGCAAACTCATTGTCAGCACCGATTGTCCTACCGGTCCTTCTGAAATTCTCAATGATGGCAAGGCGGGGTTGCTGACACCTGTAGGAGACGCGGAGGCACTGGCCAATGCTATGGAGCGCATTTTGACGGACAAAGAGCTTCAGTCACAACTGCTGAAAGAAGCCAGGCTTCACAGTTTCCTGTTCTCTCCCGAGCGCAATATTCAGCTCCTGGAGCAACTGTTCTGCACAAACGAAAAGAGCAACTGATCTGCACAAACGAAAAGAAAGCATAAAACCATAACATCAATGAAAACCCCTGATTTCAAGACCTTCTTCCAGAAACCATTCTGGTCGAATCCGAAGACTCTCCTTGGCCTTTGGCTGATAGTGGGAATTGTCTCTGCCGTCACCAAGTTGTCTCCGCATCGCTGCAACAATTTCCTGATCTTCAAAGGCGTGTTTTGGCATACATGGAATCAGACCTCATTGTTCGACGCTTATCCTGCAGAATATTTTGACGTCAATCACTATGGTCCTCTGTTCAGCCTGATCATTGCTCCTTTTGCTGTCATGCCACATGCATTGGGAATGATTCTCTGGTGTGCCGGATTGGCGATGCTATGTTGGGTAGCTGTCCGGAAATCTACGCTGAACGCAGGTCAGCAGATCTTTGTCTATTGGTTCTGCGCACACGATCTGCTTTCTGCATTGTTCATGCAGCAGTTCAACGTGGCCATTGCAGCCATCCTGCTCCTCTCCTTCTTCTTTATCGAACGTGAGAAAGACGGTTGGGCCACACTGATGATTCTGATTGGCACCTTCGTGAAACTTTATGGCATCGTAGGTCTTGCCTTTTTCTTCTTCAGCAGACACAAGGTAAAGTTCATTCTCTCCTTCCTGGGGTGGAGCATACTGCTCTTCGTTGCACCTATGTGCATCTCTTCTCCTGCATACATCATCGACCAGTATCGTGAGTGGTACGTCTGTCTTGTCGAGAAGAACAGTGAGAACACCTTCACACTGATGCAGAATATCTCACTCTTGGGAATGGTACGAAAAATTAGCCAGAGTGCCTCTTATTCAGACCTCTGGCTTATCATTCCCGGATTCATTCTTTTCTGCGCGCCCTATCTCCGTCTGAAGCAATGGCAGCATCTGGCTTTCCGACAGATGTTCCTGGCTTCTGTCATGATGTTCATGGTACTTTTCAGTACTGGCACCGAAAATAGCGGATACATCACCGCCACCATCGGATGTGTCATCTGGTTTAGCTGCGTTCCTTGGAAGAGAGGGAAATGGGATATCGCCCTGATGGTTTTCTGCATTCTTCTCACCTCCCTTTCTACAAGCGATCTTTTCCCAGCGTATGTTCGTGAAAACCTGATCAGACCCTACGCACTGAAAGCGCTTCCTGTTTCTATTATCTGGTTCAGATTATGTTACGAGATGCTGACGCGCGACTATGCGCCAGCATCCGGTACCCATCAGTGTACCAGCAAATCTGATACGATATAAAGCGGACGATGCTTTACTTCGATGTAAAGCTTACCGATATACGAACCGGTGATGCCAATGCCAATGGTAATCACCGCACCTATAAACCAGATGGAAAGCATCAGCGAAGACCATCCTGGCACATAATGGCCGCTTGCAAGAGAGACGATGACATAGAGGGCCATACAGAAGGCAATGACCAGCATCAGAATACCTGCACCAAGCACCAGCGTCATGGGTTTAGAAGAGAAAGAGGTAATGCCATCAGAGGCCAGACGCAGCATCTTGGTCAATGTATATTTTGACTGTCCGGCCAATCGTTCAGAGATTACATCATCAACGGTTGCCGACTTGAAGCCGATCATCGGAATCATGCCACGCAGATACAGATTACGCTCAGGGAACTGCGATAAAGCCTCTAAGGCGCGCTTGCTCATGAAACGGAAATCTGCGTGATTATATACTGCATTGACTCCCATAGAAGCCTGTAAGGTATAGAAAGCCTGAGCCGTAAACTTCTTCATGAAAGGATCAGCTTCACGGCTCACCTTCACACCATATACGATGTCGTTGCCGGCCTCATACAGGTCGATCATCTTCTCAATGGCACGGATATCATCCTGCAGGTCGCAGTCGATCGTCACCACGCCATCGCAGAGATTCCTGGCATTCATCATACCTGCCATAATAGCATTCTGATGACCGACATTGTGTGCCAGATTCAAGCCATTGATATACTTGTTGCTTTGGTGCAGACGCTCAATGATCTGCCAGGTATCGTCTTTCGAACCATCATTGACATACATCACGAAGCTGTCAGCCGAGATCTTTCCTTTCTCTATCAGTTCATTGAAAAGAGCAGACAGACGCTGTGCCGAGCTGTCAAGTACCTCGTGCTCGTTGTAACAGGGACTTACAATTCCAAGCTTGATCATTTATTGATTGTCTTTTGAGTATATTCGTAATAGGTAATGAACTCGGCACCACGCGACTGCAGATCACAGATCACCTCTGTCAGTCGGTCACACATGGCCTGACCTGCATGATTCCTGATGATGAATGGCATCTTAAACTCTGGATGCTCTCCGAGTGGATAGAACTCCCAAGGATGGAAGTAGGTATTAAAATAGCCATCATGTTTCAGAATACGATGACACAACGCTTTGTAAAGCCACATCGGGAAGTTATGAAGTGACAGCCAGAACATCGGAATACGAAGCCAGGGACTTACCGAAGCTGGAATCTGCAGAACGCCTTCCTGCATGAAACTGGTGCGTGGAGTGGTGAGGTGCATATATCGGCCTGGAATGAAGGCCGGATTGAGCGATGCATTGTACGCATAGCCCTGACGCGCCTGTTCCTTCAGGTCAACCGGGAACATTCGTGGCTGTCGATAGCCTTTGATCTCGCGGCCACAGAGTTCCTGCAGCACACGTTTCGACTCCTCAACGTCAGTGGGTTTCGGTTGCCAATGGTCACAGCCATGTGCTGCTACCTCATGGCCTTCGTTCATGATACGAGACATTTCATCAGGAGCATTCTTCGCGAAATTGGTAGTCGTAAAGAACGTTGCACGCACGCCACACGCCTTCAGACAATCCAGAATCTGATTAATGCCATAACGAGAAACCTTCATGGCGTCTTCCAATGACAGATCGACACCATGTTCACGGGGCACATCAAACTCTTCCGTGTCAAAACTAAGCATTACATATTTTGTCTGCATGAGTACCTGGGATCAATAGTTTTCAGTTAAACAGATATCTGTGCAAAGATAAGAATAAAAACAGGAAAAAAGCTAAAAAAGGAAGAAAAAAATGGCGTCTTAAGATAGAATATCATCAATTCCTCTTAAATCGGCAAGTGGAATGAATGAAAATTAGTTGAAAGATTTTGCATATTACGTTTTACTTTCTATCTTTGCATCGTAAAAGCAACCTCTTAAAGGATGAAAAAAACGCTTCAGAATATACTTTATTATATTTTCTTCGGATTGTGGTGGATCTTCAGCATTCTGCCACTGCCCATTCTTTACATCTTCTCTACGCTGTCATTCTTTTTCCTGTATTATGTGCTACGCTATCGTCGCAGCGCCGTCAGAAAGCAACTGACAGAATGCTTTCCACAGAAAAGCCAGCATCAGATTGGGAAGATTGAGAAACGTTTCTACCTCTATTTCTGTGATCTGATAGCTGAGTCGGTCAAATTCTTCTCTATATCAAAACGGGAGATGAAATACCGAATGAAGTTCACAGGGATAGAAAAGATCAATGCATCCATTGAAAATGGTCGCTCATTAGCCCTCTTCTTAGGTCATAACTGCAACTGGGAATGGATTTCTTCATTACCGCTCTGGGTTGACAATGCTAAAAGCAAAAGCCTGCAACTCTATCATCCGCTGGAGAATCCGATCATGGACCGTCTGGTAGGTTACGAACGTGAACGTATGGGATCGACAAACATCCCGATGGCACAAAGTATCCGTCACATCATGAAATACCGTCAGGAAGGCAAACCAGTAATCGTAGGATTCATTGCCGATCAGGTGCCTATCTGGGAGAGTCTCAATTACTGGCTGACATTCTTTGGGAAAGACACTCCTGTCATGACCGGAGGCGAACGTATAGCCAAGAAGATGGATATGGATTGCTATTACATACACATGTACCGCCGTCGTCGTGGCCATTATGAAGCAAAGATCGAACTGATCACCACAGAACCAAAGCAGAAACCAGACTTCTGGATCACCGAACAATATTATCAGCGACTGCAGGAAAACATCAGCCAGCAGCCCAGTTATTGGCTCTGGACACATCGTCGCTGGAAACGTACTCGAGCCGGCTACATCGAGCATCTCATCGCAGAGAATCGCTGGACAGAACTTGAGAACAGTCGCTTCTACGATCATGAAAACCCGGAAGGCAAGCCGTGTCTGGAGTGGGCGAAAGATAATAAAATGACAATACCGCCAAGACCCTAAGTCAAGGCGGTATTGTCTTATGTTTGTTGTTACTTTTCGACCTTCAGCCGATTGCCTACCATACGCTGCATATAAGATTGTATGACAGCCTTATACCACGTCTCATAATCCTGACGGATTGAATCATTCTGCGCGCTGACTGGCGAATCCTTGAGCATGTTATGCTGCAGATACCAGTCATTACGGATGTCATAGAGGGCCGTACTCTTCTCACCGTCGAACTGGAGCATATAACCATTCTTAATCATCTGATAGATGCCATTGGTATAGTTCACTGCCCACGTATCTTCATCAGGAGTGTTAAGCAAATCCAGACCGTATGCTAAATAAGGCTCATCATAATGAAGCCACTCCAGAACCGTCGGCATGACATCAATCTGCTGAGCAATGGCCTTACGTCGTCCTCGAGGCATCTCGCCACTCGGATCGAAGAAGATCACTGGCGAAGCAAAGCTTCCCAAATCGGTCTGATACATAGCGTGATTGGTCAGATTGGTATGATCTCCGGTGATCACAAATAGTGTGTTCTCATACCATGGCTGCTGCTTGGCATTCTCAAAGAACTCACGCAACGCCATATCCACATAGCGGATACACTTATGTATCAGGAGTTCCTCTTCAGGGAATTGCTCTTTGTATGCATCAGGGATATGGAATGGATGATGACTCGTAGCGGTAAAGATAGCGCTCAGGAAAGGTGTCTGTTCCTGGTTCAGCTGCTTCAGCCAATAACGCATAAACATCTGATCCCAGATGGCCCATCGACCATCATAGTCACGATCAGCATCGAACTCCGGATCGCCAGAAGCACCATACTCATCACGACCCAGATATTTTGCAAAACGGATAGAACGCGCGAAAGCACCAAAACCCATCGAACCATTATCTGCACCATGCACAAACGACGTCTGGTAACCTTTCTTACGCAGACAGTCTGCCAGTCCTCCTACTTCATTCAGCGACGTAGAGCTCACGAAATAGGGTTCTACAAACATGGGAATGGAACTCAGGATCGATGGCATGGCATCGATCGACTTACGACCATTACAGAACGAGTACTCGAAGGTCAGTGACTGTCCGATCAACTCATCCAGAAAAGGGGTATAACCCTTATATTTTCCTCCTTCAAGCGTATCGTTAAAAGCGCCGATATACTCACGGGCCATACTCTCTATGATAAACACCACGACGTTCTTCTGACGGAACTGAACACTATCGCCCTCTGCATGTGGCGTATGTTCCACGATGGGTGAAAACAGCTGATCGAGCGTCTCTTCATCATAATATTTCGGATCTACGAAACTCTTATGGTTCGAAGAGCGGATCATGGCAAACGGAGTATTCAGCAGCATGGCAGCCTCACCAGGATGATCGATGTACTGGTTGGCATTGCTCAGCGTAATCGGACGTGTTGCGCCTGTAGCGCCTCCTCGCATAGCCACTACGGTCACCCAGATCATAAAGAGGAAGATCAGCGTGTTTGGCACATAATAGCTCACATAGTCGCTCTTCTTACGAAGTTTGAGGTTCTCTGTATCTGGCATGACATAGCACTTATACATACCATAAACCATGATCACGGCGGCCAGTACCAGATACCAGTGCGATAAAGCCTCAAGGCCGATGATACCGGCGATATTACTGTCATTAGAGAACTCATTGAATACCGAAAGTGTACTTCTTCGACCCGTGAACGGATAGTAAACCGAATCGCACAGATTGGCAATGATGGCAATGGTCATAATGACCAGATAAACTCCTTTTACCACCTTCTGATAACCAGCACTGTGCTTCGTATGCACAGGAATGAGCATCAGCAACAGATAGAGAGCCAGCGTATAGAAGATGGCGCTCGAATCAAAGTACCAGCAACCCGTAGCCAGCTGTCCCCAGTCAAGACGTTGCAGCGGTTCACTGAATGTCTCCCAGTTGACTGCTACAAAGAGTACTCGACAAAGCATATATATCACATAAGCCATTACCAGATTACAGGCAAAGGCAAAAAAGCAGGACAGATAAGACTTGAATATTCTATTCATTGACGATAAAAAATAACAAATATCATTTCAGACGCGCAAAGATAGTGCATTTTTTGCAATTGGCCAAACATGCGCTGATAAAAGGCAATGCCAAATTACAAAATTGCCTGTTTTACAATCTTCAGTAAGAAAAATACATTTAATAAGTTTCTATTATTTGCAAATTGACACTTAATATACTATCTTTGCGCAATAAAACGTTATAAGGATTGTGTTATGAAATATCTGATCATTCTGGCCGATGGTGCTGCTGATGAACCTCTTGAGGTGCTTGGCAATCGTACACCACTGCAGGCTGCCAATAAGCCACTGATTGACAAACTGGCCAAAGAGGGCATCAACGGCCGTCTTATCACTGTTCCCGAAGGTTACAATCCGGGATCTGAGATTGCACATCTCGGATTGCTCGGCTATGACGTGGCCAAGGTCTTCGAAGGCCGTGGTTCTCTTGAGGCTGCCTCTATGCAGATTCCTATCGAGGACAATGAGGTAGCCATGCGCTGCAACATCATCTGCCTCGATGGCGAGATCATCAAGAACCATTCTGCAGGCAATATCTCCACCGAAGAGGCCGATGAACTCATCAAGGCGCTCAATGCAGACCCTGTGATGCAGGAACTGGCCGTTGCCAATGGCTTTGAGTCTGGCGCTGTCAAGTTCTTCACTGGCGTCAGCTACCGTCATCTGCTTAAGATCAAGGGTGGCGACAAGCACGTGCACTGTACTCCACCGCACGACCGTATCGGTAAAGCCTGGAAGGTCGAACTCCCTTGCGCAGAGATGCCAGGGGGTGTCAGGACTTCAGCACTGCTTCGCGCTCTTATTGCTCGCAGCCAGGAAGTACTCAGGAACCATCCGGTCAACCTCAAGCGCATCGCAGAAGGCAAGGATCCGGCCAACAGCATCTGGCCCTGGAGCCTCGGCTACCGTCCGGCTATGCAGCCGATGCAGGAGCTCTTCCCCGACAAGATCCACACCGGTGCTGTCATCTCGGCTGTCGATCTCATCTTTGGCATCGGCGTCTATGCCGGCCTTGAAAAGGTAGAGGTGGAAGGCGCCACAGGTCTTTTCGATACCAACTACGAAGGCAAGACCGCAGCTGCTCTTGAGCAACTCAAGCAGAAAGATTTCGTCTTCCTGCACATGGAAGCGACAGACGAAGCGGGTCATGATGGTGAACCAGAGCTCAAGACCAAGTGCGTGGAGTATATCAACGACCGTGTGCTCAGCACTATCCTCGCAGAAATCTCGACTTGGGACGAACCTGTCCGCATCGCACTCCTCCCCGATCACCCTACTCCTATCAGGTATCGCACTCACACCATGACGCCAGTACCTTTCCTGATCTGGCAGTCGAAGCCATCGGCCGATATGAACATCGTCCCTGATGCTGTTGAGAAATACGACGAAGAGAGTGCTTTTGCAGGAGCGCTTGGACTTTTGAAAGAAAATCAATTTATTAAAACCTTTTTAGGCGCATGAAATATTATTCAACCAATAGAGTAGCTCCAGAAGTAAGTCTTTCTGAGGCTGTTATCAAAGGCTTGGCTCCAGACAAGGGTCTTTATATGCCAGAGCGTATCAATCCATTGCCAAAGGAGTTCTTTGACAACATCCAGGACATGAGTCTGCAGGAGATCGCATTCGAAGTAGCCAAGAACTTCTTCGGCGAAGACATCCCTGCCGACGATCTTAAGCAGATCGTCTATGATACGCTGCAGTTCGAGATCCCACTTGTTAAGGTCACAGATAACATTTATAGCCTCGAGATTTATCATGGCCCTACCTGCGCATTTAAGGATGTAGGCGCTCGTTTCATGGCTCGTCTGCTCAGCTATTTCGTGAAGCAGAACCCATCAAAGAAGGGCAATGTCCATGTGCTTGTAGCCACTTCTGGCGATACCGGTTCGGCCGTTGCGAATGGCTTCCTGGGGGTTCCCGGCATCGATGTCACCGTGCTCTATCCTCAGGGTAAGGTCAGCGAGATCCAGGAGAAGCAGTTCACCACCCTCGGCCAGAATATCACTGCGCTTGAGGTCGATGGTGTCTTCGACGACTGTCAGCGTCTCGTGAAGGAAGCTTTCATGGATCAGGAGCTCAACGAGAAGTTCTTCCTGACCTCGGCCAACTCTATCAACGTGGCCCGATTCCTTCCACAGGCCTTCTATTACTTCTACGCATACGCTCAGTTGAAGAAGAACTCCTCACTTGACAACGTCGTTGCATGTGTTCCTTCTGGCAACTTTGGCAACATCTGTGCAGGTCTCTTCGGTGCGAAGATGGGTCTTCCTGTCAAGCGTTTCATTGCCTCAAACAATGCCAACGATATCTTCTTCCAGTACCTTGGCAATGGTCACTATCATCCACGCGCCACTCAGGCAACCATCGCTAACGCCATGGACGTCGGCGATCCTTCAAACTTCGCTCGCATCGTAAACCTTTATGGTGGTGGCCAGCAGAAGGCTGAGAAGATCACTCCAGAAGAGGCTCATGCAGCTATCTGTGCAGAGATCAGTGGCGCTACCTACAGCGATGATCAGATCAGGAAGGCTATGGTCGATTGCCTTTCTGCCAACGGCTATGTCTGCGATCCTCACGGTGCATGTGGCTATCAGGCACTCGTTGACGGACTCAAGCCAGGCGAGGTTGGCTTCTTCCTTGAGACCGCACATCCTGCCAAGTTCAAGGATACGGTTGAGCCAATCATCGGTCAGCCAGTGGCTATTCCTGAGACCCTGCAGAAGTTCATGAATGGTACCAAGCAGACCCAGCCAATGACCAAAGAATTCAAGGACTTCAAGGAGTTCCTGAAGAAGAATCTGTAGACCCACCCCAACCCTCCCAGACACCGGACATACCCCGGATAAACGCCACCATACTATCATGCAGAAAGGCAACTCCAAGCACGTAGCAGCGGGAAGCCCTCCCTACGAGGGAGGGTTGGGTGGGTCTGCTAGTGGGTCTGCTGGTGGGTCTGCTAGTGGGTCTGAGACCTTCAACACCCTCACCCACTTCGTAGGCCTCTGTCTCGTCCCTTGCATCTCATGGGTCCTGATCTGGTTCGGCTATGCCAAAAATTGGGAGAATGCCCTCGGTGTCACTTTTTTCACCGTGGGCATGCTCCTGACTTATCTTGCCTCTACCCTCTACCATTGGTGGAAACCTGGTACTGCCGGCAAACAGGTCCTGCGTAAGCTCGATCATATTGCCATCTATGTGCTTATCGCATCGAGCTACACTCCCATCTGCATGCAGTTGGTCGAAGATGATATGTTCGTTGCTGGCTGGACAAGCTTTGGCATCATCTGGCTACTGGCCGTCCTCGGTGTCTTTTATAAGCTCTTCTGGTGGATGCGATATCCACGCCTCTCTCTCATATTATATTTATTGTTAGGATGGGCCATTCTCTTTATGATCGAGCCCGTGCGTGAGTGTATCACCACGCCTTCTCTCCTTTTTATTGCCGCTGAAGGCATCACCTATACCAGTGGTGTCTATTTCTTCATGCACGATGGCGAACACCGCTACTACCATGGCATCTGGCACATCTTCGTCATCCTCGGCACCCTTTTCCACTGGGCCGCTGTCTTCGTCATGGCATGGCCATGGGA
>DCIF01000114.1:9784-10562 GCA_002315795.1 Bacteroidales bacterium UBA1733 | reverse complement strand
GGCTCTTCTGAACTTTTCTCTTGTTTTATATATTAAAAAATGTGTAAATTTGCGGCAGTTAATATCACAACACCCAATTTATGCTTGAACGCTTCCTTTCAAAAACCGTGTTCTCCGACTACGAGGACTTCATGAACAATTTCCACCTTCAGGTGCCAGAACATTTCAACTTCGGCTATGACGTGATCGACGTCTATGCAGAAGAAGATCCGGAAAAAGAGGCCATCCTGTGGACCAATGACCGCGGAGATGTAAAACACCTCAATTACCGCGAGTTCAAGGACCTCTCTGATCGCTGTGCCAGCTACCTATTGACCTTAGGAGTGGAGCGTGGCGACCGCGTGATGCTGATCCTGAAGCGACGTATGGCCTGGTGGATCACCATGGTGGCGCTCCATAAGATTGGTGCTGTGGCTATTCCTGCTACCCATCTGCTCACTGACAAGGACATCATCTATCGCTGTCACGAAGCAGAAATCAAAGCTATCGTTGCTGTTGGCGACACCAATATATTAAGAAATGTAATACGTGCTCGCGCGTACTGTCCGTCGCTCAAGCATTGTATCAGCATCGGTCCTGCCGTTCCACAAGGTTGGGACAACTATTGGGAGGGCATCTACTCGGCACCTAAGTTCGTCAGCCAGAAGGGACAGAATAACGTGACCGACAATTTCCTGATGTATTTCACCAGTGGTACCAGTGGCGAACCTAAGATGGTAATGCACGACTACAGTTATCCGCTGGCACATATCGTCACCGGCAAATACTGGCACAACGT
>DCIF01000114.1:8887-9603 GCA_002315795.1 Bacteroidales bacterium UBA1733 | reverse complement strand
GCACCTCCTACCGTCTATCGCTTCATGATCCGCGAAGACCTGTCGCAGTACGATCTCTCGGCTCTCGAATACTGCACCACGGCAGGCGAAGCACTCAATCCGAATGTCTTCCTTGAGTGGAAAGAGAAGACCGGCATCATGATCTATGAGTCATACGGTCAGACAGAGACCACGCTCGTACTGGGCACCTACCCTTACGTCGAGCCACATCCGGGATCAATGGGTGTACCTAATCCACAGTATAAGGTCGATGTGCTCAACAATGACGGTGAGCACTGCAAGCCAGGTGAACATGGTCAGCTCGTCATCCACACCGATCAGGGCAAGCCTCACGGACTTTTCAAGGAGTATTACCGCAATCCGGAACTGACCGAGAAAGCGCACAGCAATGGCATCTATTATACCGGCGATGTGGTCTATTATGACGAACAGGGTTACTATTGGTTTGTCTCACGTGCCGATGACGTCATCAAATCTTCTGGATATCGCATCGGTCCTTTCGAGGTAGAGTCAGCACTCATGACCCATCCGGCCGTCGTGGAGTGTGCCATCACTGGTGTTCCTGACGACATCCGTGGCATGGTAGTCAAAGCTACGGTTGTCCTCTCTGTAGAATATCGTGACAAAGCAGGCGAAGAGCTGGTCAAGGAACTGCAGGATCATGTGAAGCGCGAGACAGCTCCTTATAAATATCCTCGCATCATCGAGTTTGTCTC
>DCIF01000114.1:7079-8803 GCA_002315795.1 Bacteroidales bacterium UBA1733 | reverse complement strand
GTGTAGCTTAAGCATAGTATAAGGGCTGCAAGTGCGATGTGCACCTGCAGCCCTTGTAGTGTTTTGCTTGAGGGCGGGACGATACGTCTTTCGCCACCCTCCTGTGGCTTACTCCACCGTCTTCTTCATTGTCGTAATCTTTCTGATTTAGAACCAAGATGAAGTACTTTCTGTTCCGTACTCCTCGTTCGGAACTGATGTCGGACTCGTGGTGAAGATATTCGTCACCTTTACCTGATACACCCTGATCTCGGGCGCTGCATACGGCTTCCTGCTTAAGTCCGCAGCCTTGATTGTTTCCTGGGTCATAGTTATACTTTGAATGTTAAATCTTTTATTAACGTTGTTTCATCTAATGAATCGAACAGAAGAACACTCGAAAGCATCCCTGTCTGAGATACCTCCGAGTAGAGGATGTGAATTACTATTTCCGGATTTCGGAGAGTAAATCATTGAGAATATAAATATCGCCACGTGTGTAAAGGTCTTTTTCCGGATTATGCATATCCTTACACACCTGTGAGCGATAGAAAATACTGAGGGCTCGTGCTGTATCTATATCGAGTTCTTCAGCCAGTCGAGTAACTATTCGACCTATCTTGTTCCACATTAGCATATCGCTTAGCATAATTGTGTCTCCTTATATTTTAGACAGTCATCAATAAGTCGCTGGCTGATTATACATATCTGATTATTTGGACGGTGTTTAGAGAGTTCCTCTAGTGCATGTTCGGCATCTGTTGTACCAGCAATATACGATTCAACGGTGTCGATAACACGGTCGTTTGCAATACCACCTTCTATGCAGTCGTATTCTTTCCAAATAGGATTTCCTGTACGCCATAGGGCAATGAAGTCAAGCCATCGGATATCATAATCATCAAATTTCAGATAGCGATACTCCTTCATTGCTTTCTCTTTGTCAAACTCATATACATTAATCAGAGCTGGCTCATGGCGTTGACGATGCATGCGGTCGGCCCAGATCTGTGCTTGTTCAAGCATGTCAGTAGTATAGAAGCCCTGTCCAAAATCCAAGTCAGGACGACCAGCCTTTGCAATTGGCAATGTAATCGTTTCTGTTGATCCGTGATATATTACCATAACTACTACTTAATGTTTAATCTTTCTTCCCACAACTGCATTGTCTTGATGATGTCTGCGGTGACATTCTTACGGCTCTCGCTATGGAGTGCTTCGTAGCATGGAAGAATATATTCTTCAATAAGATGAATGCGATTCATACGTTCATACATAACGTCAGGGGCAACATCGCATTCGCGAGCTGCAGCCTCGACACAGGATGCAGCGAAGATCGTCATGCATTCCTGCCTGCTTGGTTTGTATCTGTATGTCGTTGTCATAATAATTGCCTTAGGCATCAGTAATGAGCGAACAACGAAATTCGCCGGCATAGCGTTGCAAAGTTACAGTTTTTCTACGAAAACCGGTCAATTCTACTCCTCTTTTTTCGAAATTTCAGCCAATTTTCTCAGCAACCTTGCATTTCTCCCTGATTTTCAGCATTTGCGCCCCATATCAATTACTAAAGTATGAGGTTATCTGCCAAGTTGCCAGAGCTGGCTCTCAAAATCGATACCCGTATTGAGCGGACCTGGAACCTTGGCTGTCTCTACCAGACAGTGGCGGACAAAATTAGATGCACGCTTTACGGAATGAGAGAACTCCTTGCCATTCACCGCATCGGCTCCTAAGACCGAAGC
>DCIF01000114.1:0-6968 GCA_002315795.1 Bacteroidales bacterium UBA1733 | reverse complement strand
TAGCTCTCTCCCATCTTAATTCCCGTAATCACCAGCTTCCTCGCTCCCATCTGTCGCAGTTGTTTGGCCATCGTAGCCAGTTCGCTATGCTTCCAGCCAGACTCACGATAAGGGGTATCGGTCAGGAAACAGGCCTCAGTGATATTCGGCGTGATGATGTCGGCATAAGCCAGCAGTTTCTTCATCTCGCGGCACATGGTGCGAGTGTATGTCGGGTAGATATGTCCATTGTCTCCCATCACAGGATCGACGAGAACCATGGTCTCTGGCCGACGGAAATCCTGGATAAACTGCTCGACAATGCCAATCTGTCTGGCCGAACCCAAGAAACCGGTCATGATGCCATCAAAGTGCAGATCAAGCTTCTTCCACTCATCAATATATGCCTGCATATAGCGAGTGAAGTCCTTACGATAGAAAGAAGGGAAACCCGTATGGTTGGAAAAAATAGCTGTAGGTACCGGACAACCCTGTACCCCTAAATGACTGACAATAGGCTGAATGACACTGATAGAACAGCGGCCGTAACCTGAGATGTCATTGATGATAGCTATTTTTTTACTCATACGTAGTTGCTCAAAATGAATTGATATTATCCCAGCAATTAAAAAATAAATAATCACTTGCCGCTCACCGAGACCTCAAAGCCCTCAGCGATGAGTGGAGCTACAAATGCCTCCATCTCAGCTTTACTGACAGCGGACAGGTTAGGCTCTGGAGTAGGACGGTCGAGCGAATATACCATGATCTGATGCGGACGGATCTCACGCATCAGTTCTCGCCATGCACACACCTCTTCCGATGTCGTATTGTCAAGCTTCCGGCCATCATGCTCACCTCGCACAAACATCGTCTGCACAATGAGCTGACCACGATAAGCCTTCATACCATCGACCACCTGTCGCACAGAATAATGACTATCTGAAGGCTGATCGATCAGACGCACGGTCTCGTCAAAAGCACCATCGAGCTTCAGGATATTGTTATCGACACGCATCAGCGCGTCATAGACAGCAGGTACGGTCATACGCGTGGCATTGCTCAGTACACTGACTTTGACTTGCGGATAGAACTTATCTCGTAAGGTCAGCGTAGCGTCAATGACACGTGCAAAGTCTGGGTGCAGCGTAGGTTCTCCATTACCCGCGAATGTGATGACGTCGAGCGGATCACCGGCCTCATGCATCTGCTGAAGCCTGGCTTCCAGTTGAGCGATCACTTCATCGGCCACTGGCAACTTACCGCCACGATGATCGGCATTCCATCCGCACTCGCAATAGACGCAGTCGAACGAACACACCTTGCCATCTTTTGGCAACAAGTTAACGCCGAGCGACACTCCCAGTCGTCGGCTATGAATCGGACCCATAATATGGGTCGTGTAGATAGTAGGTCCCATCCTGATTACTGAGTACGACGGTTCATCTGCTTTGCAGAAGCACCGTTACCCTTGGTGTTAGCAGCTGACTTAGCATTGCCGCCCTTACCCTGCTGGCCATTCTGGCCTTTATTCATGAAACCCTGCCAAGAATTATCTTTCATAATTGTATCAATTTAAATTGCGGACGCAAAGATAATGAATTAAAAGGAATTTTCCAAACCTTGCAAAGCAAAACCGCACTCTTTTTACATTATTTATATTGGGGAATGGTGTTTTATTTATCAGAAGTGCAGACAGATGTCTCTTAGCCACTGCGACTCCTGCTCTGTAATTGTATCATCGGCCTCAGCCACTATCAGGAAGAACTGATAGAGCAGCTCGCCATACTTCTTCTCCGCGTCTTTACGATTGCAGCGTGAGAGCATGTTGCAGACACAAAGACCGATGCCATCGCTTGTAGGTGAGAGTGCCTTGATCAAGGTATTCACCATAGCCACCTGATTGATCATCGACTGATATTGTGGCTTCTGAAGCATGGAATATTTGATGTCAATAGGGATCAGCAGCATGGCCTCAACCATCGACATAGGAAGACCTTCCTTGCAGTTCAGCTGCGTAGCGTCATGACCCAGATGGTTGAAGCAGTAGATCAGGTCGTAGAGGAACAGGGATCGCAGCTTCTCTGCAGGTTCAGACACATCATCCAAGTCCTCCTGACTGGCCAGTTGCAGCACTGCCTCATCTTCGGTCAGCGCCTGATAGAAAGACACGATGCCGGTTGAAGCATCGAGCGCTTTGTCAAAGAACTCAATGGATGTGGTGAAAGTCGTATTGTCCTGATTGTTCTGCCGACTGCACAGCTGCTGATAAGCGTCATAAAACTCTTCGCAAGCCTCCACATTACTGCAGAGCATGGTGATGCCAGAATCAGAGAAGGTCAGATGGCCGTATTCACAAACCGTCTGCTCACCATTCTCCTCTTCCACGAAGTTACAGCGCTTAAACAGGATCTCATCGCTCTTCAAAGGCTTGACCTTGAAGTCAGTATGACTGAAGGCAAATACCAGACGATCTGGATAGATGTACATCTTCTCATTAGTCAGATCGAAGCAGCAGGCCGGTTGGCCCTCTACCACCTCTACATAGTTGAAGCATTCCAGAGACACGCTGGTTCGGGTACGCTCGATGAACTTATCGGCCGTCTGATCGGCTGCGGTCGTGACCGCTGACACGATCCAGCACTTACTGTCGCGTGACAGTTTCTTCACCACGTTGAGCAGATGCACATATTCATCTGTCAGTTCATCACCATATACGATGCTCCTTAACTTGCTATTCAACTGCATGGCCGAACGCTGTTCCTCAAGGAAAGCGCTCAGTTTTGACTTATCTTCACGAGGCAAGGACAACTGACGGAAGTCATCGAGCATATTTCCAAGCACGCCACGCTCATGGCACACAATAAGACCTTGCAGGAAGATACGATGCGACTTATCGGTCACATCCTCCAGCTGATATCGAGCCTGCTCAATCTCGTTCTGCACGATTTTGCTTACAGACTCCTGACTGGCGGAAAAATGGCTGATCACAGAATGGTATGTAACCTTCTCGTCTGCCACTTTCGAGCGACGAAGCTTCTTGATATTAGGTTGTAGCAGATAATAGATACCAAAGATATTCAAGGCAATAATACTGTAAATACATACTGCCAGAAAGGTATCCATTTTCCCCTGAGCACTCAAAGCACCGGCAAGGACCAGAAAGATGATCAGAGAGAAGATTAAGGCTACTAAAAAACTTTTTCTCATAAATCGGGATATGAATTTATTTGGCGCAAAGGTAATCACTTTTCACTTATTTACCAAATTTTGGAAAAAGAATTGCCTGATTCAATGAAAAGACGCAATTTTTTACTCATTTTTTTGGCTAAGTCGTTAAGTCTTGTTATCTTTGCCATACAACAATTACCAATATCATACCGCTATGAACTCTATGAAACGAATCATGAAGCCGATCGCACTTTCGCTGTCACTGTTTTTTTCTACCTCTGCTGTTCAGGCAACACCTGAAGGAAATACGCAGGGTTTCATGTCGCATATTTACGATTATATTGAGAACCTCGATGTCTTTGAGCAAGGACAGGAAGAGGCACGCGCCTACTACATCCCCACCCACCATCGTCTGCTCAACGGACAGTGGAAATTCTTCTATGCCAACACACCAGAAGGAATCCCTACGAACTTCTTCGAAGAACGTTTCTCCGATGCAAAATGGAGCACGATCGACGTTCCCTCAAACTGGGAGATGCGTGGCTATGGTGATCCCCTGTTCCGCAACGTCAGTGCGCCGTTCATTGCCAATCCGCCCTACACGCCACACGAATACAATCCTACGGGAGCTTATCGAACCACCTTCACCGTACCCACTGACTGGCAAGGCGAAGAGATATTCCTGCGCTTTGAGAAAGTAGCTTCAGCGTCTTTCCTTTGGGTCAATGGCCAGGAAATAGGCTATAACGAAGGTGCACAGGAACCTGCAGAGTATAACATCACCCCTTATCTGAAAAAAGGTCGCAACACGCTGTCTCTGCTGGTCATCAAGTATTCTGACGGATTCTATCTCGAAGGACAGGACTACTGGCGTCTTGCAGGTATCTTTGACGATGTCTATCTCTATGCAGCTCCCAAGACGCGTCTCTTTGACTGGCACGTCACTACCGATCTGGATCAGAACTATCGGGATGCAGAACTCAGCATAGAAACTACGATACGTGACTATAACGAACATCCTAACCATCAGCTGCTGAAGGTCAAAGCGGTGCTTACAGACGCTGACAACCAGGTTGTGGCCGAAATGGAAAGCCAGTCGGCAGCAGTTACAGATGGAAGCCATTCGTTGTCGCTCCAGATGAAGCAGCACATCAGCAATCCCCTGAAATGGACGGCCGAGACACCCAATCTCTATACCCTGAAGATGTATCTTGTAGATGCAGCGACCGGACAGCAACTCTCTGGATACAATCAGGAAGATGCTCGTCAAGACGTAGGCTTTAAGGAGACAGAAATCATCAATAACGTCTTCTATCTCAATGGCAAGCCTCTGAAAGTTAATGCGCAGTGTTCGCACATGCAGGATCCTGATAATGGCCACTGCGTCAATGACGAACTGATCAAGAAAGACATGACGATCCTGAAGCAGTTCGGTTTCAATGCAGTACGCACCAGCCACTACCCTCCTGCGCCTCGTTATCTGGAATATGCTGCACGTTATGGTCTTTATATCATTGATGAGGCGGGTGTCGAGGCTCATGCCACCGAATTTGTTTCTTCTGATCCTCGCTTCATCCCAATGTATCAGGAGCGTGTGCGTCGTATGGTGCTGCGTGACCGCAATCAGCCAGCCGTACTCTTCTGGAGTGCAGGCAACGAGAGTGGCGAAGGTCCGAACATCGGCGAAGTGATACGTGAAGGCCGCAAGTATGACAATACCCGTTGGTGGATGTATGGAGGCAACGCCTACAGCCATCCGGCAGAAGACATCATTGGTCCTCGCTATCCTACGCCATTGGCACTTGATCTTAAAGTTGGCCTTCATGCCGATGGAGATGTCCGTCCTTCGTTTATGGACGAATATATTTCAGTAGCCGGCAATGGTGGTGGCATGTTCGATGAGATGTGGCGAGCCATCTATGACCATGAGCGCTGCATCGGTGGTGCTGTATGGGACTTTGTTTCTCCAGGAATCACCCAGCCGGCACGTCGGCTCTCCGACCTCTCACCACGACAGGTGATGGCACATATCATGGGCAATGCTAAGCTCATGACCGATAATCGCAACAAGAAGAATCACGTCATCGACCTCAATGGCAATGATCAGTGGATTGAGGTTTATCGCGATGACAGTCTGGAGATTCATGGCAATTCGCTCAGTATCAGCTTCGATGTCTATCCTCGCAAGCTCATAAGCTCTTGCGGATCGTTTGTCACCAAGGGCGAATGGCAGTTCGGTGTGCAGCAGGAGGGAAAAGAGAAGCTCAACTTCTATATCAATACTGACAAAGTTCCTGATAGCGCTTTGCCTGACATCGATCCCAATAATCCATACGCCTACTATCAGCAGATTATGTCGGCACCTAAAAACTATCGCTATGTAGTGAGCGTTTTCCTCCCTGAGAATTGGGAAGATCACTGGCATCATGTAGAAGCCATCTACGACGGTCAGCAGATGATGCTCAGCATCGATGACCAACAGCTGGCGACCACTGAGGCGGCAGGTAATATCATCAACGCTCCCTTCCCTGTCAACATCGGACGTAACGAACAGACGCATGGACAGGATACACACGTCTATATCTGCGATGCACAGATGGACAACGTAGTGATTGCAAATCAGTTCGGAGAACTTCTGCACCTCGACTTTGAACGCGAACAGCATGAGGGTAACTACTTCAGTTACGGTATCGGTGCACGCACTTATGGCACGATCTGGCCAGATCGCACCATACAGCCAGAAATCTATCAGATGAAGAAAGCAGCACAGCCGATTTCCTGTCGTCTGCTCAGCGCTGATGACGGTCGCGTTGAGGTCTGGAATCGCAACCATTTTCTCAGCACCGCGTATTACGACCTGACATGGCAACTGATGCAGGACGACCAGTGCATCGCAGAAGGTACAATAGATGCAGAAATCGCGCCACTCAGTCGCAAGGTGATCAAGTTGCCTTATCAGCAACCTTCTGTTAAACCCGGATGTGAATACCGTCTCATGCTCACCAGTCGGCTGCGCCATGATGAGCTCTGGGCAAAGAAAGGGCATATTGTGGCATGGGATCAGCTCGAACTTCCTTGGCGACAGCTTGAAGTTGCCTCAGACAAAACCACAGGTCACGCTTCGCTGTCTAAGACAGACGATTCCATCCTCGTCAGTGGTGAAGGCTTCTGCTATACCTTTACTGCCGACGGAGAACTCTGTAGTATGAAACAAGCGGGCGAAGAGCTCCTGAAGGCCCCGCTGAAACTCAACGTATGGCGTGCACCATTAGCAGTAGAACTTGATAGTTGGGGACAAGGCAACATCACATATAACAACCAGAAAGACTGGAACGGTTCACAGATCGCTAATGAATATTACAGCAACCATCTGCAGCAGATCACTCGTCTGCCTATCTCTTGCGAAGCTTACGAATCTGATGGTCAGGTCTATATCAACGTACGCTGTTTCTCGCAGTTCGGTCCTGTTGTTACCACCTCACTCGATGCTTATATCTTCGGTGCCAAATATATGGGTTTCTCTGAGATCTATGAATACCGCATCAATGGTGATGGAAGCATGGCCCTACACCACATCCTTGAACCTGAAGGTAAGATGCCAACGCTTCTGCCACGTATAGGACTTACCCTCACACTCAACGAAGACATGCAGCAGGTCAAGTGG
Organism: Bacteroidales bacterium UBA1733; assembly: GCA_002315795.1. Next base: position 154 of record DCIF01000114.1, on the reverse strand, counting down.
TATGGTCGTGGTCCTGAAGAGAACTATCCGGATCGTAAGTCAGGTTATGCCATCGGCATTTATGAGAACAGCGTTGACGCCATGTTCGAACCTTACCTCATTCCACAAGACTGTGGACTTCGTTGTGACAACCGCTGGCTGCAGATGTCCAACC
>DCIF01000008.1:1363-3716 GCA_002315795.1 Bacteroidales bacterium UBA1733 | reverse complement strand
TTGATCGCTGAAAGGAGAAAATAATTTCTGGAAGAGGTTTCAGCGGGTCACGAAAGACTTATTGGCCCATTTGAAGGCGTTCCAGCGACGAACGAAGATATAGCCGCGGATATTTTCGTCCATTGCAAACGCTACCCACATGCCGATGAGTCCTAATCCGAGGGTGATGCCAAAGAGATAGCCAAAGCCGACACCGACGAACCACTGTACGACAAGGCCGACATAGAAGGCGTATGTGATGTCGCCCGTAGCACGGAGTGTATTGCAGGCCCAGATATTGACACACTTACCGACCTCGAGAAAGACATCGATCCAGAGACACCAGCAGATGAGATGAGTGATCTCGGCATTATCGGTAAGAACACTGGCGATGAGTGGTCCAAAGAGCGCCACAATGAATGAGAAGGTCAGGCTTACGATGGCACCACGATGCCAGGCAAATTTGCCGACGATATATGCTGCACGTGTCTTGTTGTCACCTACTAAACGACCCACGATGATGGAGTTGCCCTGCGCAATGCAGATAGCGTAGAGATAGACGAACATCACGATGTTGACGATGTAGGTGCGAGCTGTTAACGCCTCGTTGCTGATAGCGTTGATGAAGTAGAGGAGGGTGAGCTGCTGCAGGTTGTACGAGACGTTCTCTCCGGCTGAGGGGAGGCCGATTTTGAGCAGATCGCGCAACTCGTGGCGAGGGAAGCACCTGAACAGACGCTCTGGTAGCTTGGTGATGAGTTTCTTGCGAAGGATGATCAGAATGACGATCATAGACACCACGCGCGAAAGACTGGTGGAGATGGCAGCACCGTCAGAGCCTAAGGCTGGCATGCCGAACTTACCGAAGATGAGCGTATAGTTGCCGATGATGTTGACCACATTGACAATGGCAATGACCAGCATGGGATAGATGGCCTTGTTGGCGCTACGGAGAATGGTGCTGACTGTAGTAGTGACGGCCTGTGCAAATGCGAAGCCACCTACGATCTGCAGATAGGGCTTGCCATAGACCATCAGCTCGGGACGAAGACCCATCAGCTGAAGGATAGGACCACCACCGAAGATGAAGAGGAGGCTGACGAAGAGTCCGGCTGCAAGGTTGACCAGGAGTGCTACCACACCTACGCGCACGAACTTGTCTTCGCGGTTGGCACCGAGATACTGCGAACAGAGTACCACCGTACCGGCATTGATGATCGTAAAGAGCAGGAAAACCAGCATCAGGATCTGGTTGTCCATACCTACGGCAGCCACAGCTTCATCGCTGTATTGGCTCAACATGAACGTATCTATGCCGCCTAAAAGCATAGTAAGGAGCGTCTCAACAAAAATAGGGGCGACGAGTTTGTTGAGGTCCTTTTTGAAATTAACCATTGAATGTGTGTGTACGATACCTTTTGGGATATTGGGGATATTAGGGATATTAAGGGATATTGGGGATATTAAGGGATATTAAGGGACGAATGGATCAGCGGATAAGAATTATTTTTCAGCTGATGGTTATGTCCCTAAAATCCCCAAAATCCCCAAAATCCCTAAAATCCAAATATTATTACTTAAACATCCCTTTCAGAATTTCCTGTGTGATCTTGCGTGTAGCAGTAGAGGCTGCCGAAGAAGCTGCTTTGCCGAGGACACTGCCAGAAGACTTGCTCGACTTCTTGCCTGTGATGCTCTTGGCCACGCTGTTGCCAAGGCTGCGTGCTACGCTGGTGGCTACGGCTCCGATCAGTGTGCCGAAGATGGTGCGGGTCCAACCACTCTTCTTCGACTTTTCTTTCTCTTCCTTGGCTTTCTCTTTCTCCAGACGAGCCTGCTCTTTGGCTGCTTCTTTCTCGGCCTTCTCGGCTTCCTTAGCTTCCAGTTCTTTCTGTTTCTCGGCATTGGCCTGCTGCTGAGCCTCTGAGAGAACCTCGTAAGCAGATTCGCGGTCGAAGAAATCCTTGTAGCCCTTGATACGTGCTGGAGCAGCTGACTGGATGTCGAGTCGCTGGCCTTCGGTCACAGCACCGATCTGGCTGAGTGGGAAGAGCATGCGGGCACGCTCAACGACGGTAGGAGCTCCCTTCGCATCGAGGAAAGAGACAAGCGCTTCACCGGTCTCGAGTTCCATGATGGCATCTTCGGTCTTGAACTCAGGGTTGGCACGGAAGGTCTGTGCGGCGGTGCGTACGGCTTTCTGATCTTTTGGAGTATAAGCGCGAAGAGCATGCTGCACACGGTTGCCAAGCTGACCGAGGATGTCCTCAGGGATGTCGGTAGGAGACTGGGTGATGAAGTAGATGCCGACACCCTTTGAACGGATGAGACGGATCACCTGCTGCAGTTTGTCAACGAGGGCTTTAGAGGTGCC
>DCIF01000008.1:829-1254 GCA_002315795.1 Bacteroidales bacterium UBA1733 | reverse complement strand
TCGGTCATGAGCCACAGGAGGAAGGTAGAGTAGAGCTTTGGATTAAGCATGAGACGGTCGGCTGCAAGGACGTTCATCACGCCTTTTCCTCCTTCCTGATCAATGAGGTCATTGACGTCGAAGGCCGGTTCGCCGAAGAATTTGTCACCACCCTCGCTCTCGATAGCCATAACGGCACGCTGTATAGCGCCAATGCTGGCAGGTGCGATGTTGCCATATTCGGTGGTGAACTTAGAAGCATTCTTTCCTACGAAATCGAGCATGAGACGAAGGTCTTTCAGGTCGATGAGGAGAAGCTCATTGTCATCCGCAATGCGGAAAGTGATGTTCAGGACGCCTGCCTGTGTCTCGTTGAGACCCATGAGGCGACTGAGGAGCTGTGGTCCCATGGCTGAGACCGTAGTGCGCATAGGGAAACCCTGTTC
>DCIF01000008.1:0-668 GCA_002315795.1 Bacteroidales bacterium UBA1733 | reverse complement strand
CCGGCCTGACTGAAGGTCTCTGCAATGACCTGGAGAGAAACGGTCTTACCTGTGCCGGTAGCACCGGCAATAAGGCCATGGCGGTTACACATCTTACCTATCAGGTTGATAGGACCATTAGCCGAGTGGGCTACATAGAGTTTGCTGTCGAGAAGCATTTTTGAAAAAGTGAGTTGTTAGAGGTAATAAAAAAGAAGGGGAGTGAAAAGGACCATAGTGATGCACTCTTCACTCCCCTTAAATACTTTTTAGATAATTGATTTATCCACCGAAGTTATCGAAGCGGATCATATCATCCTCTACGCCGAGGCTGTGGAGGAGGTCTAGTACGGTCTTAGCCATCATCGGAGGTCCGCAGAGGTAGTATTCACAATCCTCTGGAGCCTCGTGTGCCTTGAGGTAGGTGTCGCCCATTACTGGAGCTACGAAGCCTGCGGTATACTTGATACCAGCTGCATCGGCCTTAGGATCTGGACGGTCAAGGGCAAGATGGAAGTGGAAGTTAGGGAAGTCCTTCTCCAACTGGAGGAAGTCGTCAAGGAATGGAATCTCCTCAAGCGCACGAGCACCATAGAAGTAGTGCATCTCACGCTGACGATCTTCTGGCTTGATGCCATGACCCTTGAGCATGTGCATGATCTGTGCACGGAGAGGAGCCATACCGGCAC
>DCIF01000037.1:4904-15566 GCA_002315795.1 Bacteroidales bacterium UBA1733 | reverse complement strand
CAATGCCGGTATTATACAATTAACAAATAGACGCAATCAGTTTTCGATATCCAGATGAGGAGAATCAATAAACCTCATCTGGATATTTTTTGTTGCGTCATCTGATAGCTTAGTTACCAGATGATGCAGATGTTGTAGAGCAGAGAGATTTCCTCTCCTTCGTGCAACTCTTTGATGTCAAGAGTTTCCATAACAAAAATTACCTTAGAATTAAACGTATCCAACTATATAAATGCAAAACTATTTTCGAGTTTATTTGGCTTCTTCCAACTCTGCTTCAGCATGATCGGCAAAGCCATAATGTTCGTCGTGCTGTGACATATCGAGACCCATGGCCTCTGCTTTGGCAGATACACGCATCGGAATCATCTTGTTGGTGAGCCAGTAAAGACCGAGGCTGACCACAAAGGTGTAGCCACATACAATGGCGAGACCCAGGATGTGAAGACCCATGCCTGCCCAGTCAGGATTCTCCTCGTGCAGGAGACACATGAATACACCAGTGAGCAGTGTAGCGAAGATACCACCCATGCCGTGAGTAGGGAATACGTCGAGTGCATCGTCAAAACGTCCGGTCTTGTTCTTCCAGTAACAGGCTGTGTTACAGACCATGGTGGTGAGCAAACCAATCATGATTGCTTCGCCAGGAGTGACCTGATCGGCCATAGGAGTGATGGCTACCAGACCGACAACCGAACCTACTGCAGCACCCATGGCCGATGGCTTACGACCACGCAGACAGTCGATAAAAATCCACGAGAGCATGGCTGTGGCTGCTGCTGTATTGGTGTTGAGGAACGCCAGGATGGCAATATGGTCAGCCGCTAATGACGAACCGCCATTGAAACCGAACCAGCCGAGCCAGAGCAGTGCAGCGCCGAGGATGACGAATGGAATGTTGGCAGGATCCTCGTGCGATGCACTCTTGCGTTTGCCAAGGAAGAGTGCACCGGCCAGTGCTGCTACACCTGATGAGGCATGAACTACAATACCGCCAGCGAAGTCGTGTACACCCCAGAGGTTGAGGAAGCCTTCTGGATGCCAGGTCCAGTGTGCCAGTGGGAAATAGACAAAGAAGCAGAACAGGGTCATGAAGACCAGATAGCCAGAAAATCGGACGCGCTCTGCAAACGAACCTGTAATCAGTGATGGCGTGATGATAGCAAACTTCATCTGAAACAGTGCGAACAACGCAATGGGGATGGTCGTTGCAATGCCACCAGCGGCTAACTGACGAATACCTTCTACAGTGGAATCGATAGAGGCTTCATGCGCACCGACATTCTCGAACATAAAGAAGGTGCAGGGATTGCCAATCAGATGCAGGCCGCCAACGTCTTCACCAAAACTGAGTGAGAAACCAACGGTTACCCAAAGTACTGAGACCAGTCCCATGGCAATGAACGACTGCAGTATGGTCGAGATCACGTTCTTGTGCCCTACCATGCCTCCGTAGAAGAAGGAGAGACCCGGGGTCATCATTAAGACAAAGATCGTAGCGGTAATCATCCAGGCAACGTTGGCCCACTGAAGTTCTTCACCAGGAGCCAGCTCCCAAAGACCGTCTGTATAACTGTGTGTACAGCCAAGAATGGCGAATACAACAAGAATGGCGGACATGATAGTCCATCTTTTCTCTTTCATTTTTCTTTTAAATGTCTATTTGTTCTTTCAAAATGATTGTATATCTTGTTTTGTTGATGCAAAGATATAGCAACAAGTTCATTACTGCAACATTTGGAAAGGAAAACTGCGAAATAGCTTTCTTTTTTGCAGTAATATGTCAGATTTTGCTATCATTATATTACAAAATATCTTGCTTTTGATTCAAAATGGTTCGTAAAACTTGGATTTTAGAAGAAAAATGAACGGAAATATTGCGATTTGCTTGAAAAATGCTTATATTTGCATCGTAAACAAAGAAAAATGTTGAGATTCTAAGATATAGTAGTTATTATTTAAAAGGTAACCCCCTTTATGGAAGCACTTTTGAAAAGTCGTGATTCGGTAAATCAGTGGATGGAACGTTTTGGTGTACGTTTCGGTGTATATAAGAATGGTGTTTTTAATGAGCAGCTATTCCCGTTTGATGCGATTCCCCGCCAGATTCCTGCTGATGAGTGGGCCATGCTGGAGCGTGGTCTCATACAGCGTGTGAATGCGCTGAATATGTTCCTGTATGACATCTATCATGAGAAGAAGATTGTGTCAGATGGCATCGTCCCTAAAGAATTTACTTACGAGAGTAAAGGATATATGCCAGAGTGTGAAGGTATTACTCCTACACATAAGATATATTCGCACATCTCTGGTATTGATCTTGTACAGGCTAAGGATGGCCGGTGGCTGATTCTGGAAGATAATCTGCGTATTCCTTCTGGCGCCTCGTATCCGATGATTGCGCGCAAGGTGACGCGTAAGGCGGCTCCTCAGACTTTCCGTGACAATCTGGTAGCAGACAATCGTAACTATGGTGATTTGCTGCGCGAAATGATGGATTATATCAACGACGGAAGAGGTATCAACGTCATCCTGACTCCTGGTCGTTATAATTCGGCCTTTTTCGAACATTCATATCTGGCCGAGAAGACAGGAGCTTCGCTGGCCTTCCCTGGAGATTTGATTGTAGAAGACGGAATGGTCTATTATCTGGGTCTCAATAACCAGAAAGAGCGCGTTGGTGCCATCTACCGCCGTGTGAGCGATGAGTATCTTGATCCGCTGGCTTTTGAACCGACATCACTGTTGGGTGTTCCGAATCTGATGGAGGCATACCGCGCCGGTAATGTGGGTGTTATCAATGCATTAGGTAATGGCGTGGCCGATGATAAGGGAATCTATTATTTCGTGCCAAAGATGGTGAAGTACTATCTGAACGAAGAACCGATATTGCAGAATGCTCCTACTTATCTGCCATTCTTCAAGGAGGATTTCGATTATATTATAAATAATGTACAGAAGCTGGTGATCAAGGATGTGGCTGAGGCTGGTGGCTATGGTGTGATGTTCGGACGTGACATGACTCCGGAGCGACTGGAGGAGGTGAAGCAGCTGATCATTAAGGAGCCACGACGCTGGATTGCTCAGGAGGTGGTTGATTTCATTGATCTTGACATCATTGACGAGACCGGCCAGCCTTCACCACGCAAGTGCGACCTGCGAGCCTTCGTTATCTCTGGCAAGGAGACCAAGGTATGGAAGTCGGGACTCACTCGCTTCTCGCGTAACCCTAATTCCTTTGTTGTCAATTCGTCACAGGGTGGTGGCTTCAAGGATACATGGGTGATGGAGTAATAATTATTAGTAATACTTTTTTTTAAATTATTCATTGAATAATGATTCTTTCTGCCAATACAGCCAACCGACTTTTCTGGTTGGGACGTTATGCCGAACGTGGCTACCTCTTTCTTCACCTTATGCGCAAAGCTTATGACGAGGTGCTTGACGTGCCAGTCGGTGAGACTCCTGTCTATAGTGCTTTCCTTAAGAAGCTGGATCTTTATACTGAGGGTTCGCTCGATACTTCTTATCAAATTATGGATCAGCTCTATAATCCAGATACAGCCACCTCACTGCGTTCGATCATTGAGCGTATGATGGACAATGCCATTGTGCTGCGTACGGAGATTACGACTGAGTCTTTCTCTTATATTGAGATCTGTCGTGATCTGATTCGCGTAAAGTCCATCGCCCGCGACTCCAATATTACCAATCTGCAGCCAATCACCGATGCATTGCTTGCGTTCTGGGGTTCTATCCAGGAGCGTGTCTATGACAAGCCGCGTAGTCTGCTGCTGCTTGGCAAGCTCATAGAGCATCTGGATATGAACATCCGCTTCGACTATAAGTACTACCGCATTGAGGAGGCTATGTTCGAGCTGGAGAAGTGCATTTTTGATGAGACAGATATGGTGGATATTGAAATGTGGACCAATGTGAAGGAGCTGATTGCCGACAAAGAGGCTTATCAGAAAGCAGATGCAGTCTATAAAGACCGTTTGCTGAAGTACCTCAACGGCCTGGTGCGTGTATGATGTTATGACTTACGAGTATAGCTATTCCACTGAGTCTGCATTCACGCCGTCAGTGGGATGGCACTTCTTCAAACTGAGGGTTATCCCCTGTACGAACGAGTTTCAGCAGGTCAGCCAAAAACAACTCACCTTGACCCCTCACTGTAGGGTGATGCACAGTATAGACGGTCAGGGGAACGCAGTGCAGTGGGGAACGCTGAGCGAAGTGCATGACAAGTTCTGTGTGCAGACACAAGGAGCTGTAACTCAGATACGTCTGTATGCAATTCATGAGGTGCCGGCACCCTATTATCTGACCCCTACCAGACTCACCGCGTGGAATGAGGACTTGTTGCATGTTGCGAGAAACATTGTCCAGACGCGTGGTTTTGATCAGCAGCAGCAACAGCATGTGTTTGAGATTGCAGCAGACTTGATGCATTTTGTGCACAATTATCTCACTTATTCACCGGGCCACACCACCATATCGACCACGGCACTTGATGCTTATCAGGACCCACTGGGGGTCTGTCAGGACTATGCACATCTGCTGATTGCTCTCTGTCGCTCACTGGGAATACATGCGCGTTATGCCAACGGCCTCATAGCAGGTGAGGGACAGACACACGCCTGGGTTGAGGTCTCCGACGGTCAGGTATGGCTGCCTTTTGATCCGACGCATAATCTGGCACCACAATGGGGATATGTCAAGTTCGCTCATGGTCGAGATGCAGATGACTGTCCTACCAACCGTGGCAGGTTCTACTGCTGGACTTCTGAACAGCAGCAGGTACTCTGCCGGTTGACTACATAGCGATTGAATATCTGTCGCTCAACGGGTATTCAATTATTAGTTATTCATTATTAATTATTCATTTCTTTTGTGATTCAGAATGTTACATCTCTTGAGATGCCGGTAGATGAAGAATTCCGCATCGTCAAGAATCATCACTCACGCGGCCAGGGACCACGTATCTGTATCGTGACGGGTACGCATGGTGATGAACTGGAAGGACAATACGTCTGTTTTCTGCTCAACCAGATGGTGAAGCAGCACCCGGACTATCTGACGGGTACGATTGATATCTATCCGGCTCTCAATCCGTTAGGGATTGACTCTATGCAGCGTGGTGTTCCGGCTTTTGACCTGGATATGAACCGTATCTTCCCAGGTCATCCGCGTGGCTCAATGATAGAGAAGGTGGCGCACGATATCTATACTGATCTCTCTGGTGCAGACATGGTCATTGACATACATGCGTCGAATATCTTTTTGCGCGAGATCCCGCAGGTACGCATCTCTGAGATGACGGCCGGGACACTGGTTCCTTTTGCCAAGCTGATGGGTATTGACTTTATCTGGATTCATCAGGCAGCAACGGTGCTTGAGGCTACGCTGGCGCATTCGCTCAATAGTACGGGAACGCCCTGCCTGGTAGCTGAGATGGGAGTCGGAGGCAGAATCAACCGTCCGATGTGCCAGCATCTGGTGGATGGTATTCAGAACCTTATGTATCACATGCAAATCTGGAAGGAGGCTCCGGAACCAGACAAGATCGGAGAGAGTATGATCTGTCAGGGTGATGCTGTTTCATTTATTAACGCAACTGCTTCTGGCGTATTTGTGACTGGTATCCATAATGATATGCATGTGGCTGCTGGTCAAAGCATCGGACAGATCATCTCACCGCTGACGGGTGATGTAATCTGTGACGTGAAGGCTCCTTGTGACGGATTGCTGTTCACCATACGTGCATATCCTATGGTTTATGAAGGTTCATTACTGGCTCGTATATTTCGTAAACAATGAAAATTCAGACAATATTCAGCATGTCATCGCCTTATCGTGATGACTTCCGTATCAGGTCATACACCTTCGGACATGGAGAGAAGAGCCTCTGTATCGTAGGTTCCATGCGTGGTGATGAGATTCAGCAGCAATACATTGCCAGCCGTATGGTGGCGTTGCTTAAGGAGGCTGAGGAGCAGGGACGCATACCAGAGGGGATATCTATTTCGGTCATCCCTTCGGCCAATCCTTTCAGCATCAATATAGAAAAGCGTTTCTGGGCTCTTGATGGTACGGACATCAACCGCATGTTCCCTGGCTACGACCAGGGTGAGACGACTCAGCGTATCGCGGCCGGACTCTTTGAATTTATCAAGGATTTCCACTATGGCATCCAGTTGGCATCCTTCTATTTGCCTGGTCAGTTCCTGCCTCATGTGCGTATGATTCGCACGGGTTTTGAGGATGTTGACGATGCGCGGTTGTTCGGATTCCCGATTATTGGTATCCGCACACCAGAACCCTTTGATACGGTACTGCTCAACTATAACTGGCAGATCTGGGAGACGCAGGCTTTCTCTATCTATGCTGGTTCGACAGATTATATTGACCATGAGATGGCTGAAGTCTCGATTGACGCTATCTGCCGGTTTATGGCGAATAAGAAATTTGTATCTTATGCTGTCGTTTCTGAAGGAGTGGCCGATCCGCAGGTGGTGACCTCAGAACAGGTCATTTCCATCCAGGCGCCTCATGCAGGAATCCTTATTGTTGAGGCGCATCCGGGAGATCAGGTGAAACGTCATCAGGTCATTGCCCGCATTATGCATCCGTATGACGGCAGTGAGGTGGCGAAGGTCAAGGCTCCGGAAGACGGAATCATCTTCTTCGCTCGTAATAAGTCTATTGCGTTTCAGAACACGCTGTTGTTCAGACTGATTGCCGCAGAGAAAACAGAAAGCTGATGCTGTTTTGATAATAGTGTGATAAATAGGTTTATGTGTTATTAGGTTTTAATGATTATGAGATCGATTGAAAAGAGAAAAAGTCCGAGTATCATCGGTGAGGAGATCGGCAGATACCTCTGGGAAAGTGAGCGTCATCATGTAAAAAACTACTTGCTTACTTTTGTTTGTTTCCTGATCTTTGCAGTTATTGCAAAAAACTATGGAATAGGCCAGTACGTTGCACCTTGGACACAGACCGGATTGTCTGTCTCTATGACCCTTGGAGTCTTCTTCCTGATCAAAGCTATTCATGACTTCCATTTGCGTCATGTTCGCTTTCTGGCGATTGTCGGCAAGGAAGGTTTCTGTATCTATAAATACAATGACGAGGAAAAAGAAGTGCTCTCAGAGTATATCCAGCCCTACTGTACTCTGGAGCATATTGAGAAAAATGAGCGTCAGAATGTGAGCGAGGATGGCGTATATCTGCAGACCTCTACCCGCTATGCTTTTTATGCTCCTGAAAAGAAATTCTCTGTTTGTGTCAAGTACAACCGTCATGACATTCATTTAGAAGATAATTACAGCATGCCAGATGTCAAGGCGATGCTCGCTATTGAGCGAGCATACAACAGAAGCTCGGTGGCTGCAATGGTTTATTCTTTTAAGGAAGAAGAGGAGATTATCCCATCACGTCCACAGTCGCTACTGAAGATTCATAAGCCAGTGATGTGGACAGAAATTGAAGAATGAAGTGCTGGAATGCCAGCAGAAGATATAGCATTAATGAATCAAAAGATTTGATAACCTTGGAACAGGCAGTCCGTGAGGATAGCCTGTTCTTTTTATTGGCAATTGCCATTGAGTCTTTTATTTCCTCTTTTGCCAGAACAAGGGAGTGAAAAGGAGCAGGAAGGTAAAGATCTCTAAACGACCGATAAGCATGGTGAAGCTGAGTACCCACTTACTCAAGTCTGGTAATTCGGACCAGGTGAAAGCGGGTCCGGTTTGTCCTAAACCAGGACCACAGTTGCCAATGGCTGAAATGGTCGTGCCGATGGCTGTATCCATATCTATTCCTTCGAGCATCATGACAATGATGCAGGATAGTGAAACGAGAAAAAAGACAAAGATAAACGCCAAGGTACGCTGGATGAACTCAGGCCGGAGAGGGTGATTGTCGAGCATCACTGAGCCAAAAGACCGGGACTGTAAGGACATGCGGACCACGGCTCCCAGGTTCTTGATCAGAATGACAAGTCGCAGAATCTTGAAACCACCGGCTGTTGAACCAGCACAGCCACCACAAGCCATGATAAACAAGGTAGGAACCCAGAAGACTCGTCCCCAGAGTTGGTAGTCGTATGCTTCTCCTTGGAATCCTGTGGTGGAAATGATGGTCATCACATGAAAGAGCGAAGCTCGGAAACTGTCGGCAAAACCATGAGGCATAGCGGCAAGTTTCTCGTCTGACATGCCGCCTTGATAGTATTCTGCGCCGATGAGGCCTAAGAAAACAAGGGTAGCGCCAATAACGATATAGGTAAACCAGCGTAACTCTTCATTTCTCCAAAACTGATGGAAGATGCCTCTCAGTGCCATATAATATAGTGAGAAATTGATACTGGCCAGAAAGAGGAAGATGACACAGACATATTCTATGAAAGCGGAGTGAAACCAGCCAATGCTGGCCTGGTGTGTTGAGAATCCTCCTGTTGCTAAAGTTGTCATGGAATGACAGACACCGTCGAAAACCGACATTCCTCCTATAATATATAATATACAGCAGGCAATGGTCATACCTACGTAGATGATCCAGAGACGTCGGGATGTATCCTGAATCTTCGGACGTAGCTTATCTACGGTCATGCCAGTTACTTCTGCACTGAACATCTGGACGGTTCCTGGTTCGATATGTGGCAGAAGCGCCAGTGAGAATACCACAATACCTAATCCTCCAATCCATTGAGTTAGACTGCGCCAGAGCAGAATACCATGAGGCTCTGCATCAATATTATTAAGCACGGTGCATCCTGTGGTGGTGAAGCCGGACATTGTCTCGAGAAATGCATCACAGACGTGCGAACATGTGCCATGGATCAGATATGGCTGCATGCCGAAGAGGGAGAAGACGATCCACATCAGTGAGACGATGAGAAATCCTTCGCACTGAGTAACTCTCGGATCGACTTTCTTTCCCCAGTTAAGCGTCAATAAACCTCCAAGTGTTGCGCAACTGAGTGCGGGTATGGCAAGTGCCATGACGTCCTGCTCTCCTTCGCTCCACCAGTAGTAGATGGCCACGCAAGTAGCCACCGACATGAAGAGCGATTCAAGTAGCAGCAGCCTGCCGCAAGTCTGTCTGATAAGGGGCCAGTTTAATGTAGTCATTCGTTGTTAATGGAGATATTTCCTTATTTTTGCTTGTAATTTTCCTTAATATGGCCCCAAAGGTAGTTTTTTTTGAGTCAATGAGTGAAAAATCGATAATATTATGGCCCATAATGGCATAGAATCCATTCTTTTTGCTCAGTATATTTAGCAAATGGTGCCATAGAGGCCTTCTGAAGTTCTTTTTTCACCTTACTATGTTTGAAACTTAGAAAAAGCGCCTTACCTTTGCGTCGTCGAAAGACAGATATTTGCAATTAGTGTTTATTTAAGGTATTATTAAATGGTAATGTTATGAGAAAGCAAGTAAAAAGCTTTGTAAAAAAGGCATTTAAGGACTATTGCACTACAATGTACAAGGTCTATAAACCATGTTATGATTCGGGGATTAACCCATTCATCTAATTGGATCAAATATAAGTAGAATCATACAAAAGTAGCACTCATCTGTGATAAATGGGTGCTATTTTTTTTGTCTTTAAGTGTCAAAATCGGTAATTGTTGCTGAAATAGTAACGAAAATTGTACAATTTCTATAATTTTTCGAATAAAATTGCACGGAATCAAAAACAATCATTATCTTTGCCGCCGCAATTCAGATAAAGAATGAAAACTATACCTGGAAAGTAAAATGAGACTTATAAACAAAAATTATCCACAATTAAATCTTAGAACGTCTGTTCACCAAATGTCAGATCTCGCTCCAGTATTGGCCGGAGCTGATCGATACGCCTGAGGTTGCTGTCCGCCGCCTCCATTCTTTAATAGACCGTTGTGCTGATTTGCGTGAAGCATTGGCACTCACCGGAAGTAGAAAATACGATAAGACCTTTACCAAGCGTCAAGTCGAATTAATATATGAATATCTAGGAGAACCATAATTTTTATTATTTCAGACTGCGGAACAACGCGGAACGACACGGAAAGACGTGGAAAGACGTGGAACGACACGGAACCACCTATTAGAAAAAAGAATTGCTTATCTTTGCAGCAGAAAATCGATAAACATTCTTTATTCTTATGGCTGGACTTACGAATTTTACTATTTCTGAGCTATTCTGCAACTATCGTCAGAAACCTACTGGCGAGGTAGTTCTTGATCGCATCATTGGACTCCTTAATGAACACCCAGGTCTTAGAGGCAACGACATCGCAAAGAGCTTGGGTTTCAAACGTAGAGATCTCAGTAGTGCTGTACTTGTGTTAATGGGACATAACCTTGACGTGCTTGTTTCTCAATGGCATGTTCTTGCCGGCATAGAATACTTGCAGACAACGGATATGAGTTTTGGGGAAATCTCTCAGAAATGTGGATATACATGCCACAAAAATTTTGCTGAGGCCTTTGAGAACCATTTTGGATATACTCCTTATGAATTCAGAAAAGGTTTTAAAAGAGGCTCCCATTTTTCTGATAAAGAGCTTGAGCAATCAAAACATGATATTGCTGAGCTCTATAAAAAAATTGCGACACCACAGTCCGATCTTGAAGCAATCTAAGATCGGCTTGTGGTGCCGCATG
>DCIF01000037.1:3030-4736 GCA_002315795.1 Bacteroidales bacterium UBA1733 | reverse complement strand
ATAAGTGTGCCATCATAATCCTTAAGAGCCTGCTTCAGAATGTCTTTGGTCTTCATATCAAGATGATTGGTCGGCTCATCGAGGATCAGAAGATTGACGGGTTCGAGGAGGAGCTTGACCATACACAGACGGACACGCTCACCGCCAGAAAGGACTTTGACCTTCTTCTGAGTGTCTTCGCCACCAAACATGAAGGCGCCGAGAAGGTCAGAGATCTTTTTGCGAATTTCGCCGACAGCAATATCGTCGATGGTCTGATAGACGGTTGCTTCTTCGTCAAGCAACGACGCGGAGTTCTGCGCGAAATAGCCTATCTGCACGTTGTGGCCAACGGTGAGTTCGCCAGTGTGAGCAATCTCGTTCATAATGGCTTTGACCATGGTGGATTTTCCTTCGCCATTCTTTCCGACGAAAGCAATCTTCTGGCCACGCTCAATCATGAAGGTAGCGTTATGGAAGATGCAATCATCTTCTTGTAATGGTTGAGTGTAACCTGCTCCCATACCGTCGGCAATGACCGGATAGTTACCGCTGCGTGGCGAAGGTGGGAACTTGAGTCGGAGTGCTGAGGTGTCTTCCTCGTCAACTTCCACAATTTCAAGCTTTTCGAGCCACTTAACCTTACTCTGCACCTGGAAGGTCTTTGAATAGGTTCCTTTGAAACGCTCGATGAATTCCTTGGCTTCGGCAATCTGCTTCTGCTGATCCTCGTATTGCTTCTGCTGCTGTTCGCGACGTTCCTTGCGCAACTCCAGATAATGGCTGTATTTGGCCTTGTAATCATAGATGCGTCCCAGCGTAACTTCTATGGTGCGTGTGGTGATGGTATCAACAAACTTGCGGTCATGGGAGATGAGTACCACGGCCATCGGTGAATTGATGATGAAATCTTCAAGCCAACCGATTGACTCAATATCAAGATGGTTGGTTGGCTCATCGAGCAACAGTACGTCCGGACTCTGCAAGAGGAGTTTGGCCAACTCGATTCTCATGCGCCAACCGCCACTGAACTCAGAGGTCTGGCGATGGAAGTCTTCACGTTTGAAGCCGAGACCGAGCAATGCCTTTTCTACGTCTTCTTCAAAGTGGGTCATGTCGATGGCGTAGAACTTCTCGCTCATGGAAGTAACCTGCTCAATGATTGACATGTATTCATCGCTTTCGTAATCAGTGCGAGTAGCCAACTGGTTGTTGAGTGCATCAATCTGAGCCTCCATCTCATGTAGATGAGAGAAGGCCTGGCTTGCTTCTTCAAAGACGGTTCGGCCATCTTCGGTCATCAGGTGCTGTGGAAGATAGCAGATCGTGCAGTCCTTAGGTGCTGAAACGCTGCCACGTGTAGCCTGTCGTACACCGGCAAGGATTTTGAGCAAGGTACTTTTGCCTGCTCCGTTCTTTCCCATTAGGGCGATTCTGTCTCTTTCATTGATCACAAAAGACACATCCTTAAAAAGGGTTGTGCCACCAAATTCTACGGTCAATCCGTCAACGCTTACCATACTATTCTTTATTTAAACGGCGCAAAGATACGAAAAAAATTCGAAATAAGGGGGTTTTTGCACAAAACATGAACTAATATTTTGTTCTGCAATCCTTTTTTAGTAACTTTGCTCCCAAATTTATAGATTGTTATTACGAATGAATCGATTGATATTGTGGTTCGCTATTTGCATGGCGCTTTTATGTGTCGCAGTCTCTTGTAGCAT
>DCIF01000037.1:361-2823 GCA_002315795.1 Bacteroidales bacterium UBA1733 | reverse complement strand
TGGATGAACTTTATCTTTGTGGTGAACAAGGGGAACTTTGCCGTTTCTATGTCTCGGGAAATATGGAGGTAAATCTTTCTATTGTTTCGGCAGGGGATCAGAACGTTAAGGTTTCGTATCTGGGACAGCAGAAAGATACTATCAATGGCTGGCTTGACGAACATAGAAAACTATTTGATGGCCAACCACAGAAGACCTGTCGTCTGATTATGGATTCTCTGATTCGTAACCATCAGAGTGATATTCGAGCTACATTGCTGTTGAGAGACCAGATCTTTTGTCTCAACGATTCTCTTTTTGTCAGACAGATTTTAGGAAGCATTAAAGATGAGGCGAAACCGGATTGGATGAAGAAATCTATCGACAATAGCCTCAAGGTTTTAGGTTCTGGTAAGAATAATATTACGCGACGTCTGATTGGTGCTTCTTTCGAGGCGCAGGATACGCTCATAGATTTGTCTGCCAGCCGCTCCGATTATCTTTTGATTTGTTTTTGGGCAGACTATTCCCGTCCGTCGATTGATAGTATGCAGGCTTTGTCGAAGTTAATTGCCTCTAAATATGAACAAAAGAGAGTCTCATTCCTGTCTTGTTGTCTGAATTCATCTGACAGTGCCATGTGGAGTATTCGTACCCGATTCCTGAATGGAAATCATACATGGATCAAAGGCGGATTCAGTGATTCGAGAATGAGAGCCTGGGATATCAAGGAGGTACCATCGGTCATTTTGTTGGATATGTATTGTAACCAGACCAAACGTAATGTCTGGGGTGAAGAGCTGTATAGAGCTTTGGACCGACTTCCTAACCGAACAGGATTTCAGAAATAATAAAGCCCTTATCCACCTATCATGGTTATCAAGACTATTACTGCTGCTTTGCTGGGCATCAATGCTACTGCGGTGTATTGTGAGACGGTGACCGCGCCTGGTATCCGATGCATCATGATCGGTCTGCCAGATATGGCAGTCAAGGAGAGTCGCGACCGTATCGAAAGCGCTTTGCTTGAATCTGGAATGAAGTTTCCGCGCAAAGCTGTAACCATCAATCTGGCTCCCGCGGATGTGCGTAAAGAGGGTGCCCTCTATGATGTCCCTATTGCTGTGGCTGTTTTGGCTGCTGATGAGAAGATTCCTGCTGACAAATTAGATAAATACATGATGGTTGGCGAGTTGTCTCTGGATGGTGCCGTGAAGCCTGTCAAGGGATGCCTTCCATTTGCTATTCTGGCTCGTGAGATGGGTCTAAAGGGGATTATCGTTCCTCGTGAAAATGGCATAGAGGCGGCTGTCGTTAATAATCTGGAAGTTCGTGTGGCAGATCATTTGCGCGAGATTCTCAGCTTTCTCAAAGGAGAGTCAGAACTGGAAATTCTTGATCTGGATACACGAGAGATTTTTCGACAGGCAGAGCGTCATTATTCTTCAAACTTTTCAGACGTTAAGGGACAAGAGGTGGTGAAGAGAGCTTTTGCGATTGCTGCTGCTGGAAACCACAATCTGATTATGGTCGGCCCGCCTGGCGCGGGAAAATCTATGATGGCCAAGTGTCTGCCGTCGATCTTGCCTCCATTATCTTTGAGCGAGGCTCTTGAAACAACAAAAATTCACTCGGTAGCTGGTTTCCGTTCAGAGACCGGACTTGTGACACAGCGTCCTTTCCGTTCTCCGCATCATACAGTCTCGTCTGTGGCCTTGATAGGTGGTGGTAGTAACCCAATGCCAGGAGAAGTTTCTTTGGCTCATAATGGGGTTCTTTATCTTGACGAACTTACAGAATTTTCCAAATCTGTTTTGGAAGTTTTGCGCCAGCCACTTGAAGACCGGCAGATAACCATTGCCCGTGCAAAGAATACTGTCACTTATCCTGCTTCAGTGATGTTCGTTGCGTCTATGAATCCTTGTCCGTGTGGCTATTATAATCATCCGACACATCCTTGTGTATGTACGCCTTCTCAAATTACAAAATACATGGGTAAGGTGAGTGGCCCTTTATTAGACCGTATCGACCTGCAGATTGATATCATTCCATTGACATTTGATGAAGTGAGCAATACGCGAAAGGCAGAGTCTTCTGAGAAGATCAGAGAGCGAGTTGTGGCTGCTCGTCAAATTCAACAGGAACGTTTCAAAGATCATCCTTTGATTCATAGTAATTCGCAGATGACTCCTGCTATGCTGCGAGAATTCTGTGTCCTTGATGAAAAGGCAATGGGACTTTTGAAACGTGCGATGGAGAAACTTGATCTTTCTGCTCGTGCTTATGATAGAATCTTGAAGGTAGCTCGTACAATTGCTGATTATGAAGGGATGGAGAGCATAACTTCTACACATGTTGCAGAGGCAATATCATATCGAAATCTAGATCGTAGTTCTTGGGGTCTATAATATATATATGTTCGCGAGAGACCAGAATTTTTCTTAATTTTGGGTTGCTCAAATCAATACTTAGTTAACTTTTGA
>DCIF01000037.1:205-349 GCA_002315795.1 Bacteroidales bacterium UBA1733 | reverse complement strand
ATCAAAAAGTAGTTGTTGGAATCTATGCATGCCAATAATTAACTATTGACAAGGAAAAATTAGAGATTTTTTACTTTTTTTGAAAAAACCTTCCAGAAAATTTGGAAGGTTTAATTTTTGAACGTATCTTTGCACCCGCTAACA
>DCIF01000037.1:0-122 GCA_002315795.1 Bacteroidales bacterium UBA1733 | reverse complement strand
AAGATTGATAGAATAGCAAGTAGTACAAGTAGAGTAAGGAGCAGTAATGCTCATGAGTCTACCGTCAAAATTCCATTAGGAAGTTGAATTGCCAGAATCAAACAGTCTATTTGCTCGTAAGA
>DCIF01000057.1:1969-7998 GCA_002315795.1 Bacteroidales bacterium UBA1733 | reverse complement strand
TGCTTTGATAATCAATACTATGCAAGTTCTTCCTCCAGACAAAGACCCCATGGGTACTGCCATACGTGAGTACCACAAAACGGGTAAGGCAGGCAAGTTGCGTGTGCTTTCGAGCATGTTTGATGAGGATGAGATTTGATTGGTTGTACGTCGATTTTGAGACGCTCAGAATGATCTCTGAAAACAATGGCTTTATATGTAATAAGGTCTTAGAGGGTGATCATTATGATTACTTGGCAAAAATAAGTTTAAGGGATATTAAGGGAACTTAAGGGATTCTAAGGGATACTAAAGGATTAGTATAGAATGTTTAGAATCCGAGTTATGTTAACTTGATATTTTTCAAGTTCCCCTATTGCCAAATTATTGTTTTTTTTGGTTGTTACGAGTTTCTTCGATTTGCTTAGAATGAAGAGCATTTAATATTCTATTATTTGCTTATTACTTAGTCATGATCAGTCAAGCAAAACATCTACCGGCTTATCAGATAGCAGAATCTGTGAACCAGTGTCTGCAGAAATATGCTTGTCTGGTGATTACGGCTCCACCTGGTGCGGGTAAATCTACACTCCTGCCACTCACGATTCTTGAAGGACTGGCTGAAAATCAGACCACGGGACAGAGTGCCGGTAAGATACTGATGCTGGAACCCCGCAGGTTGGCGGCATGTCAGATTGCAGAGCGGATGTCGGCGTTGTTGGGAGAACCTGTCGGGCGTACTGTCGGTTATAGAGTTAGATTCGAACAAAAAGTATCAAAAGAGACCCGAATTGAAGTCCTGACCGAGGGAATCCTGACGCGTATGCTGGTCAATGACCCTACGCTTGAGGGAGTCTCAACCATCATCTTTGATGAGTTTCATGAAAGAAGCCTGAACTCTGATGTGGCATTGGCCTTGGCACGTGAGGTACAACAGGTGTTGCGCTCAGATCTGCGCCTGGTCATCATGTCTGCTACGATTGACGCTACAGACATTTGCCAGAAGTTAGGGGCCAGACTGGTGACTTGCGAGGGACGTATGTATCCGGTTGAAGTGATTCATACGCCCGAAGAAGCAACAGAACAGAATGCTGCTGAGGTGGTGGCTCATATCATCAGACAGGCGCATAAAGAGCAGGAAGGTGATATACTGGCTTTTCTGCCGGGCGAAGCAGAGATACGTCGCTGTGAACAACTATTACAGGGAGCCTTAGGGGATACTAAGATCAGGCCTCTCTATGGTATGTTGTCATCTCAGGAACAGCGGATAGCTATTGCTCCATCTGTAGAGGGAGAGCGTAAGGTGGTATTATCTACCCCCATCGCAGAGACTTCGCTCACCATTGAAGGGGTTCGCGTCGTGGTAGATTCAGGACTGTGCAGAACGCTGGTATTTGATGCACAGAGCGGACTTTCGCATCTCAAGACGGTGCGTATCAGCAAAGACATGGCTACACAGCGCATGGGACGTGCCGGACGACTGAAAGAAGGTGTCTGCTATCGGCTCTGGTCGTTAGCTACAGAACATCGGATGGACGAATGCAGGCAGCCCGAGATTGTTGATGCTGATTTGAGTTCGATGTTGCTCGATATTGCAGCATGGGGAGAATCTGATGCTTCCCGTCTGCCTTGGCTCACTCCTCCTCCATCGGCCCATTTGCATCAGGCGCAGCAGCTGTTGCTTTTATTGCAGGCTGTTGATTCACAAGGCCGATTGACTCAGCATGGAAAACAGATGGCACAGTTGCCCTGTCATCCGCGCATGGCGCAGATGCTCTTGCAAGGTAGAAAAGATCAGGAGAAGGCACTGGCTGCCGATATTGCAGCCTTGCTCGAAGAAAAAGACCCTTTAACCACGGCTAATAAGGAACTTGCTCTGGTTGATGCTGATATCAACACACGCATACAGACCTTACGTGATATCAGAAGACGGCAGACAAATACGAATCCTCGTCAGTGGAATAGAATCATCCGCATTGCCGAGCAATATCGACATTTGGCAGGTGTCAAAGAAGACAATAAGCCCTATCCTTCTACCCTCACCGGACAGCTGTTGGCATCCGCTTATCCTGAGCGCGTGGCTAAGGTCGTTTCAGAAGGATGTGGGCGCTATCAGCTGGCTTCGGGTGAGTATTGCCAGTTAGATATGAAAGACGAACTCACAGCTTATGAATGGCTTTCTGTAGCTACGATTGGTTCTGGTCGAATCTTTCTGGCCTCACCTGTTGATGTTAAAGGTCTTAGTTTGCTGATCAGACAGAGAGAAAAGGTGACATGGGACAGTAAGCAAGGTCTGATTATTGCTCAGCGAGAATCCCGTTTAGGTTGTCTGCTGGTGGAGAGTCAACCGCTGAAACAGATTGATGCTGGGCAACGGCTTCAGATATTGAGTGAGGCAGCGGTGAAAGAGGGTGCCAGTATGTTTGATTTTTCAGAGGCAGTTCAGAATCTACAGATAAGAATTGCCACTGTTGCTGCCTGGCATCCGGAACTTGCATTGCCAAAGCTGGATACCGAGAGTTTCCTGCAGCGTGCAGCGGAGTGGCTTCCTTTCTTTGCGGGAAAGGCTTCTACGGCTTCAGAACTGAAGAAAATAGATTTGACACAAGCGGTGTGGTCACTCCTCTCCTACGATCAGCAAAACGCTGTAGAACGATTGGCCCCTACGCATATCCGTGTTCCTACCGGGAGCAATATCCGCGTGGAATATCGCCAAGGAGCTGAATTCCCTGTGCTCCGTGTCCGTTTACAGGAATGTTTCGGACTGACCGATACTCCGTGTGTAGATGATGGTCGGGTGCCTGTACTGATGGAACTACTGTCTCCTGGATTCAAACCCGTGCAATTGACGCAAGACCTTCATAGTTTCTGGCAGGGTACTTATTTTGAAGTACGCAAAGAACTGAAACGTAGATATCCGAAGCACTCATGGCCTGATAATCCTTTGGAAGCTGAGGCTGTCCGTGGTGTGAAACGCTCCTGAGTGTAAAGCAAAATATCATTGATTATAAACTATTTATACTAAAATGAAAACCTTCCAATCTTCTGTTTTCGCCGGTATCTGCATCGGTATTGCCGGCTTTGGTTATCTGGCTGAAAAGAGCATCATTGGTGCCGTCCTGTTTGCTTTTGGTCTGCTAACAGTCGTTCATTACGGTTTGCGTCTCTACACAGGTACTGCAGGCTTCATCCAGAAAGGCGAAGTTGGCAGACTCTTCTATATACTGCTGGGCAATCTGGTGGGTTGTCTGCTTGTAGGACTGATGGTCAGATGCAGTCCGATGCCACTACAGGACACGGCACAGAAAATCCTTGAAGGCCGCCTGGCTATGGGCCCGCTCAAAGGTTTCGTACTCTCAATTGGTTGTGGCATGATTATGACAACCGCTGTCACTTTTGCACGTAAGGGACAAAACCTGCCATTGCTATTTGGTGTGCCGCTTTTCATCATGTGCGGATTTCCACACTGTGTAGCCGATGCCTTCTATTATCTTTGTGTACCTGTTTCTTTCTTATCTGAGAATATCCTTCCGGTGATATTATTCTATGTGAGCATTGTATTTGGAAACTTTGTCGGCTGTAACCTTTATCGACTGATCAGTTGGAATTTCTCAAATAACGCAGGTTGAACCCATTATTTCTCGAACTTCAAACGAATGCCGATATAACCCATAGCCCCTTCTGTTGGACCCCATACCTGAGTGGCATCGAACTGAGATGAGTAAGGCTGATCGGCATGCAGTACGGGGTTCAACATCTTATAGCCCGTGAGGTTTTCGCCACCAAGATAGATGCTGAAATGGCGGAACTCACGGGTAATTTGTGCGTTCAGCAATCCATACGCAGGTGAACGAGTGCCGTCATACAGCGCGCTTGGGCCAATGAACTGACCCGTGACATCAAACTGCCAGAATTCCAAAGGTGTCATGTAACTAAGTGTAAGCAGGCCTTTATATCGGCTGGTAAGTGGTTTCCAGCGCAATTCGCCATCATAGGTGCATCGAACATCGTTGAAACGGTAAGCGGCTGTGGCAGAGAGTCCTTCGAAAAGCGGATAGGTAGCATCTACCTGCACGGTATGGCTGAAGCTTCGGCCGTCCAGATTCTCAAATCGGACATACCCGGAAGTGGTGGGATTGTCATCTGTCGCGGGTTTTACATTGACCACCATCTGGTTGATGAAATGAGTATAATAATACTCGGCATTGAGTTCGAGGTTCTTCTCTCCTATGGGAATGTCAAATCCTACGCTTGCTCCATAATTCCAGGCTTCTTCCTGCTTGAGATCTTTTGCAATGTCATCATCATAGAGCACATTACGCCCTGACGCCAGCATAGAAGTGTTTTCGGCCAATGCATGGGGTGTGCGATAACCCTTACCTGCGGACGCACGAAGAGTAATGACTTCATTGGGTGAATACTTGATATGCACACGAGGCGTAAAGAATGTGCCGTAGCGAGAGGAATGATCCAGACGTACACCTCCCATCAGGGTCAGCAGGTCTTCCAGTTTATAGGTATATTGAGCGTAGGCACCCACAGTAGTCTCCTGATCAGTATAAGGATTTACCTTTGAAAGTGGATTAGGGTGAGTGCTTGAGATACCATCAATGAGATAGTCAAGCGCTGAAATGTAATACTCCTTATAATAATCATGATTCGCTGACAAACCTACAGAGAGGTTGTGCTGCTCGGTAATATCTGTCTCATACATCAGTTGTGCGTAGCCATTCTTCTGATTGACGTCGTACTGATTTACACCATATTTCTGATCAGAGTCATGGATGGAACCATGGAGCATCAGCGCCACAGAGGTATTATGGTCCGGATCGAGAATAATCGCATTCTTCCATTGCGCCTCATAACGGTGAGTACTGATATTGATGTGGTATGGCTGCATCGTTTGTGCATGTTCGCTCATGCCACTCTGACGGGTTTCATAAAGCACACGCGCCATGAGCTGGCTGATGAAACGAGGTGAGAAATAAGCCCATCGGTCCATGACGTTATATTGGCGTTGCTTTGGCATGTCCATGAAGCCATCACCATTGCCATCATGATCCTGCTGCCGGTCTTCGTAATGCAGGAGCAGCATGGTACTGAGTTTGTCTGTGAGATGAATACTGGCATCGGCATTGGCCTCAAACTTCATCTGAGTATCATAATAGAAGTTGCCACGTGCACCGTCGTTGAGCTGAGGTTTATTGAATTCAATGTTGATCTGCCCCGTAGTGCTTTCATAACCGTTCTTGACCGTAGAAGCGCCTTTGCTGACCTGTATGGCTTGCATCCAGGGACCAGGAACAAATCCGAGACTATAAGGGATAGAAGCACCGCGGAGATTGGGGATGTTCTCTGTGAGCATCTGTACGTAGGTGCCGCTCAGACCCAGGAGCTTGATCTGCTTCGCACCTGTGGCCGCATCGCTGTAATTGACATCTACTGACGGATTGGTAGTAAACGATTCGCTGAGGTTACAACAGGCAGCGCGTACTAATTGAGCCTGTCCGATGATTTCTGTGTTTGAGGTTACGTGCTTCACCTTCAGTCGTGAGCCGTTCTGTGCTTTGACTTCTACCTGTTCAAGCTGAAGTGTGTCTTTGTCAAAGTCGGTGTATTTGTCTTTGCCGCTTGGATTATAAATGATCTGTGCTGTCAATGTCTGTGTCAGCAGCATTGTCGCCAGAAGCGATTTCTTCATGCGTCTTTTTATATTTCATGAGTTCCTGTCCCATTTTGCTTACTGCCCATGTGACGATGGCTATGTCATCTACAAAGCCGAATGGAATAAGGTCTGGCAGGATATCAAGAGGTGAAATGACATATAATATGGCGGCTACAGCCAAAGTGAGTGACGAGGTACTATAGTCCTTATATCGGCCATGAATTATGTCAGAGATATAGTCATAAAGCAGCCTAAGCTGCTCTCGCACAGCTTTCAGACCCCCTTTTTTCATGTAAGTGGCCAGAACGCTGAGCACGGAGAGCACCTTAGACTTGTTGGTAAGCAGCGAGTTCGATTTGTCAAGCCACTTACCTTTCTTAAAACG
>DCIF01000057.1:0-1853 GCA_002315795.1 Bacteroidales bacterium UBA1733 | reverse complement strand
ATCTTCTTGCCCGTAGAGGTCTTCTCAGCAAATGGGTCCTTACCGCTGATCTTGACACCCTTAGGAAGCTTGGCAGCCTCTGTAAGGGTAGCACCGAATGGGATGTTGATCTTGGCACCGGCATTGACGGCCCAACCGTTGGCATTGAGCACAGGAGCCAGGTTACGCTGACGGAGCTTGCGATAAGCAATGAACATGGCAGGACCTGAGATCAGGAGCAAGATGCCTAAGATGATGGCGATGATGACCAGGATAGTCTTCCAGAGTGGCAGACCGATGAGCAGGCCTACAAAACCCTTGCCGATGGTAGCAAGAGCCGAACCGATCAGTCCGACAGCCATGCCTACAGCCGCAAAGATACCTGCATACTTGGCAATGTCAAACGAAGTAGCCTTGGCACCTGCTTCCTTGGCAGTCTCCTTATCGGCAGCAGTAACAGCTTCAGTCTTCTCATTCACGCCTGCTGTGATGCTGTCGTTGACGGCAGAGTCTTTACTGGCTGCAAACTTATCAATCTGATCGCTGATCATCTTGCCCATTTTCTTATAAGGACTCCACATGGCCTGCTTGACCGAAATTGGGTTATCCTGGATGGCTACAATCTTTGCATCGTAATCTACACCGTCACGGTCATAGAAGAGACAGTTCTTACCTACGTAAAGATCATCAACATCACCCACGGTGACAGCACCAATCACTTTGGCAGTCTTGCCGGTGTGCTTGCTTACACAGTCACAGGTGAGCAGGTAGAGGTTACTCTTGGTTGCCTGTGCAGCCATAGCACCAGCGTCAGCAACCTTCACACAAAGTTCGAGAGCACGCTGATCAACAATCAAAGTGCCAGCCTGGAAGATGGCCTTCTTCTTTGGATCATAGAGGTCTTGCAATGCTACATAGTTGCGAAGCAGGGTGTAGAAGTCACGTGTGGTGTGCAACAGCTTATCGACTGACTGGGTTGCAGCAGCCTCTTCATCGAGGGTGATGTCTGCCTCTGTGATGCTGATACTCTTCTGGTAATCTGCAAATGCCTGCAGTTTTGCACCGATTTCAGCCCATGCTGCTTCTGTGAGTTCTGTCTCCTTAGCGTCGAGAGCCCCCTTGATAGTAGCAAACTGAGCAGCCCATGCAGGGTTGATAGGCGCATCGAGTGGCAAGTTGAGCTGACCTTCCTTGATACGGGTCAATGGGTAGGTTGCAATCTCATCCATCTTGCCGGTAAGGTTGTCTTTTGAGATGGCTTCGATGCTGCTGACCTGTACATCCAGAGCGGCAGTACTCTCAGCAGAGAACAGTGTGAGCTTGGCGCGCATGAAGTAATCCTTGACCTTAGCGTCAAGTGCTTTGTAGGCAGCATCAATGTCAGCCGTCTTCTCACCATAAGGAGCAGCTACTTCAGCAGCAGCCTTAGCAGCAGCAAGCGCAGCTTCGAACTTTGATTTGCGATAGCTGTCAAGTGATGAAGAACTGTCAGCCAAAGCAATCTCTGCGGCATCTGACTTGCCCAACTGGTTCAGGATGGCCTGTGCAGCTTCCTGCAGCTTCTTGCCTTCCTCGTCAGCTGTATTGAACTGATCGAGTTTCAGCGCATCCTTGCCTTCAATAACTGGGGTAAGGTCGGTCAGTACTTTGCTAAGCCACTGAGAGACTGCCATCACTTCATCTACGTGGATGGCACCATCATTGTTTGTATCAATATACTTGAGTGACTGAGTATCAATCTCGAGACCCTGTGTAGGACAAGACAGAACGGTCCAGACCTTCTTGTCAAGTTCAGCCAAATGACGGATATCTTCAGCACTTGTGATGTTCACGCGGGTGTTGCCACCTATACGAGAGTAGTTGAATTTGTAATT
>DCIF01000113.1:32154-36074 GCA_002315795.1 Bacteroidales bacterium UBA1733 | reverse complement strand
CGGCGCTCGACGTTCTCCTTCTGCTCCTTCGTCCACTGGCGCTGGTGTTCATTACTCTCTGCACGGTCAAAGCCCTTGTGGCTCATCATGATCATGACACTTCTACCGGTCATTCCTTATCCGAAGAAGAGGAAAAATAATGAAGAAAATGAAAAAAAGGGTGATGATTCTTTCCCTTGTTCCGTTATCACTATAGAACCCTCAAAGCAGAGAACAATGACAGACGAACAATTCGACAGTATTTTCCGACGGGAATATCCTCGGCTATACCGACTGGCTTACTCCATGCTTCGCGACAAGGAGGAATGCCGCGACATCGTAAGTCAAATGATGACCAATCTCTATGAACGGCCTCCACGCGAGACAGATGATCAGCAAGCGCTGGCTGCTTATCTCTCGCGCGCCGTCAGGAGCAGGTGCTTAGATTATATCGAACACCTCGAGATAGAGCAACGTGCACAATGTCTCTATCCGTTGGAATACAAGCTCCAGATCTATAACGATCTGGCTCATGAGTCGAAACTAAAGGAAGTCTGGCGCTTCATCAACGAGCAACTGACACAGCAGACACGGCAAGTGCTGTTGCTCCGGTATGATGAAGACCTTTCTTACCAAGAAGTGGCTGAAAGGCTACAGGTCAGTGTCTCGGCTGTCAATAAACATGTCTCTGAGGGATTAAAAAGATTACGAGAACATTTCAATAAAGAATCATGAAACGTGAATATTATGAGGAGGAGATGATGCTCAAAGAAGCAATCACCTCACAGAAAACCGATCAAGAAATAGGGATGCCCGATGTAGAGGCAGAGCTTCAGCGTGTGAAGCTGATGGCAAAGAAGAGAAAGATGACATTTGTCGGATGGCAAAGAATCGCGGCCATGTCTGCTTTAGTGCTTTCTATCTCCGGATTGTCATGGGCCATCTATTATCAGCAGAATCTGACCAGTAGCGTCACTCCTGAGCCACAGACGGTTCAGACAGAAAAGGTCACTTCGACAGTAAAACAAGTGGAAGAAACGACAGAGATGAAGGTTTCTGAAGATCTTTCCCTTTCGTATGACAAAGCCTCATTAGATCAGATTATCGTAGATCTGACAGCTTTCTATCAGCTTGAAAAGCCAATATTTGAGAACAAAGAGGCTGCACATGCGTGTAAGATGCACATCACTATCGATAAGAATGCCACCATTCAGGATGCAGTCAATCTGCTTAATCACTTTGGCAGCTTACACATTGAACTTGTAGAGAATAGACTTGTTGTGAAATAACCAACCCACACCTTAACATGAAACAGATAATTCTTATTTGCATGGCATGCCTTGCCAGCATAACTGCTACATCTGCACAGTCGGCTGCAGATGATATTTCGCTCGATTTGCTTGAGACCAATCTGGCCGATGCGCTGGTTCGTATTGACAGTGCAAGCACAGAGAAACATATACAGTTTATATATAATGAGCTGGAAAAGATGCCTGTTCACACCAAGTTCGCTCATCTGAATACCGACCTTGCCATCCTGCAGGCAATAGGTGATCTGCCTGTTTTTATTCTATTCACTCCTACCGATGTGTTCATTGAGAGTCAGGAACACAAAGGAGAAAGCCAGATTGCCAATCTGATGGATGGAGTAAGTCGTGTGGAACAACTCTCGGAAGTCACTGTCAAGAGTCGTAATCTGGTCTTCGACAAAGGTTCGCATCTCACCGTCATACCAAGACCTCAGGATGTCAAGGTTTCTGATCGTGGCATCATCTTACTCTCCCTGCTTCGACTGCCAGGGCTTCGCGTAGATCCTGCCTTAGGAAAGATTTCAATCGACGGAGGCACGCCAGTCCTGATGATCAATGGCAAGGAACGCAGCAAAGAGCGCTTCAACAACCTCGATCCAACGAAGATTCTTCGCATAGAGTATTCCAATAATCCGGGCATCCGCTATATGGATCGTGGAGCATCGGGAATCATCAACGTAGTGCTGCGTGAGGCCGAGGACGGCGGTTCGACTTATGTACATGCCGAATCGGCACTCACTACTGGCTTCGTCAATGGCTACGGTAACGCATCCTACCACAAAGGACGCTCAGAGTTCATGCTTGAGTATAACCTGAACCATCGCGACTATGATGACGATCCGATGACATTGAGCGAG
Organism: Bacteroidales bacterium UBA1733; assembly: GCA_002315795.1. The sequence continues at coordinate 33,928 of DCIF01000113.1, read as the reverse complement.
AAGTTCGTCTCTCCTGCCACCTGCCTGCTGCAACCCAAAAACATCTCTCGCGAGACGCAGGGCAACACACTGATGAGCTATCTCAATCAGAACCTTTCGGCTGAATATACCTACCAGCACAACGACTCTACGATTTTTGTGGCCTCGTTTGGAACAATGCTGCACAACTTCCATAATCGCTCAAATGCGGATGTTCAGATCAGCAACGATGTTCTGTCAAGCAGCTATAACCTCTACTACCAGAGACATGCGCTACAGAATATGCCGAAGCTCGACCTTTACTTCAAGCGCAGAATGAAACATCAGCAGGAAATCGAGCTTAATGTCGTTAACGAGTGGGCGAATAGCAAGATGAACACATTACAGAGGCAGACATTCAGCGATATCGAGGTAGCAGAATATCCGGTAAATGTCAAAAACTCGGGTTGGGCCATCAGCAGCGAGGCTGTGTATAGCAAGCAGATAGGCAAACACAAAATACGCACAGGCGTACAGTACCAGTATAACTATGCTCGCAATGAGTATGAGGAACAGGATGTTATCAGCCGTATGCACAAGAACAATGCCTATGTCTTCGGAGAACTGCAAGGACAGCTGGGAGAGAGCGTCAACTATAGTATCGGTACAGGACTAAAAGTCTTCAATGTCAAAGAAGACCAGAAGAAAGAGAACTATCTGCGCAACCTCTCGATGGCACGTCTCGGATGGCGCATCAATGATCGTTGGACACTCATCACCGATCTCAGCTACGTGCCTCATCTGCCATCGCTCAGTGACTTGACTGCAGTCTTCCAGCGCAATGACAATATCGAGGCAGTACAAGGCAATGCCGACCTCAAGCCATCAAGCAGCTTAGGTACGCATCTGACAGCCAGATATCAGTCGTCCAAGGCCTTCTATGCCAACTTCTATTTCGGTAACGAACATACCTTTGATGCCATACTTGATGCTACCATATATGATCCGACGACAGAATATTTCATAGCTCGTCCGGAGAACTCGACCTACTTTAACGGTATGTGGCAGCAAGTAGAACTGGGTGTAAAGGATCTTTGGGATCACCTGACCGTCTCACTCGATGTGGCATGGAAGCATCAGGAGAGCAAAGGCGAAGACTTTCACTACGTACGACGCTTCATCCGTAGTGATATCAATGCTTCGTATGTCTATAAAAACTTCGTGACAGGTTGTGGCTTCAACATCACTCCTGACTGGGACCTTATGGGTGAGACTTACAACCGTATGGAACGTCAGCAGTACATCTACGCTCAATATACCCTCAAACAATGGGCCTTCAATGTCACCTGGCATTGTCCGTTCAATCCGAAGGGTTATTCATACCAGAGCGAATGCTGGAGCAAGGTACATTCCTTAACTAGTAAGAATAACATCGGCAACAATGGCAATATGATTGTACTAGGTGCAACCTGGAAGGCCAACTTCGGTAAGTCATTCAACAAGAGCCAGAAGACCCTTCACAATGGCGGCTATGACAGCGGCATTATATCTCGGTAGTCACTAACCGGCCATTGTGCGAAGTCTTGGCTTCATAAAGCTTCTTATCGACCAATTCATAGACTTCACTGAGAGTGTGTATCTTGCCGGGTGAAACGATTACTGCGCCACAACTCAACGTAGTTGAAAAGCCCTGCAGTGCAGCGATTTTGATCTGCTTAAGTCTAGCATAAAGCGGAGCCAAAACTGACGCTACACCTTCGAAAACTGCTTGACCTATAAGCTGACGCGAAGTGATGATGACAAAAAACTCGTCGCC
>DCIF01000113.1:31059-32007 GCA_002315795.1 Bacteroidales bacterium UBA1733 | reverse complement strand
AAGCTTCCTGACGCTCTAGGATTTCTTTGAAGGCAATATCTCCTGAATAACGGTTCATCAGTCCAGTAAGCGCATCGGTAGTAGCTGCAATGCGAAGCACAGACAGTTCTTCAGATTGATTCACAGAACGTTCGGTAGTAAAAATAGCATTAATCACATCACCGTGCGAATCCATCTCACCTGGCACAATACGAGCTCGGCACCAACCGATATTGTGCGTCTGATACTCAAAGGCCAGAAAACGGTTGTTCGTCAGTCGGTCATTGATCGTAATATTGTCAATAAAATCCAGAAAGCCGTGCTGATAATTCGATTCGACGTAATATTGGCAGAAAAGCTTGCCAAGATCCATCACCGAGCTACACTTTTGAGCAGCAAATCTCACCTCTGGAGTTCCTTGTAACACCTCAAAGCTATAATCACTCAGATTGATCGAAATCATCGTTTCGTACGACTGACGGATCACATCGTTCAAAGCTACCTGATGGTTCAGCATTTCGATGGTCGAGAGCATGCGCTCGTGCGTTTGGAAGATATTGACATGTTGACCCATGATGGTATCTACCTTTCCATCCTTATTATAAAGGCAAGAATATTCGCAACTGGTGACCGTACCATCCAAGAAGTGAAACGTCTCAGCACCCGTCTTCGGATAATCTGGGTTGTGGATAATATTCATCAGCGCCTGAATGATGCGGACATGCTCCTGCTTGTCGAAGTATGCTTCTTGAGGTTCCTTCGAGTAACGCTCAAAACCCTCATGGAAAATCGTTCCATCCGGAGCCTGGCCCAGAATTACCATCAAATCGTTCTCCACTTCATAGCGGAATAGCAAGAACTTATTCTGCTTTACCAGCAATTTATTTCGTTCCATCTCTGAACGAAGCAGATAACGGACCTCTTCCTCAGAAAGTTGATCTATAAAATCAATGTCAAATAGTTTCATAG
>DCIF01000113.1:0-30886 GCA_002315795.1 Bacteroidales bacterium UBA1733 | reverse complement strand
TCATCGGTCATGATCATATGACCCTGGTGACCGCTCTGAGCACCCCAGGAATTCTCCACCATCCACTTATTGACCTTCAGACCCTGAGCCTTCTGATCAATATCTACAGCCACCATGGTCATGGCATGACTCGAAGCCGAAGCATGAGTCAGGATACGCTCACGCTTATTCATCGTAAACAAAGTACCTACGAGCGACTCATAGTCAAAATTCTGCAGCGACAGCACGCCACGCTTGCGATCTGAGAACTTACCGACGTCGCATGAGAAATACATAGCTGTAGTATCCTTCAAAGAGGCAATAGCCATAGGCTTGATCTCATCGGCAGGAAGGTTCAGATATACCCAGTCATGACCATCGTATGTGTGACGGTCAAAGTCAATCTGATAGGTCTTATAATACTCACGCAGAGGGTCGTTCATCACCATGATATAGTTGTCATAGAGGTTCTCTCCCTGCCAGTATTTCTGATAGAACGACTGAGGGGTATAGATCTCGGTGCTTACGACCTCGTCCTTAGCATTGCGCTCGGTCCAGGTGAACTCAGTAGGAGGCACACCATAGGCCAGGGTCAGGATATGATAGATGGTCTTGAGCATCTCTACCTTATCCAGTGCAGCCAACTGCTCATCTATCATCTTATCGCTCTGGCGTGTCTTGGTGTTGTTACCTTTCTCGCGCAACTGCAGACCCATCTCGCGGAGTTTGAGTTTGATCAGGCTGCTGATCTGGCTGGTATTAGCGGCCTGATAGTTGTCTGGCATCACCTCAGAAGGCACTACGCCATACTTCTGCACCAGATCGGCCACACCGCAGAAGGTACCGCCATCAGAGAGCGGATTCTGGAAGAGCCAATCAACCATACGGTCATCCATCGGCTTCTTACGTGTGTCGATGACTCCCTGGAGGAAAAGGTTAGCTTTCTCCAGCTGATCATAGAAGAACAGATAGCATTGTGAGAGCTCCAGGCCCTTGAGATTGTATTTATTGATGGCTTTGCTGCGAAGGACGTTCATGCCAGTAAACAGCCAGCAACGTCCGCTACTTGCCTGATTGGTGATGCCCTTGTTTGGCACACGATAGGTGAAATGATCATCGGTAGGCATCAGGGTCGATGCATCGGTAGCCAGCACGTTGACGCTGGTGCTTGCCATAGCATTTCTAATGGCTTTATCGGCAGGAGTCTCTTTCTGCTGCAACTGCTTCAGGACCTCAGGAGTGAGGTTTGTCTGTGCGAAAGCGGTTGTGGCAGCGAAGGTTATCAGTGAAAGGAATATCTTTCTCATAATTACTTATACATAAAACGCTTGATCGATTTCTTAGGAGTCTTCTCAAACTCTTCCTTTACCAGCTCAAAGGCATTGATATGAGCATAGGCAGGGAAACTCTTGTTGACGTCCTTCTGGCGGCTATGCAGCATCTTCAGGATGGCCTCGTCATCGGCCAGACTTGCCTCGGCAGCAGCTTGACGATCAGGGAAGACCAGTGCCACCAGTCGGTGTTCACGCTGCACCACCACGCTCTCAGCCACATAAGGTAAGCCATTGACCACAGCCTCAATTTCCTCAGGATAGACGTTCTGACCCGATGGAGAGAGCAGCATCGTCTTGAGTCGGCCACGGATGAAGATATTCTGATCAGCATCCATCACACCCATATCACCCGTGTGGAGCCAGCCGTCAGCATCGATGGCACGCTTCGTAGCCTCTTCGTTCTTATAATATCCGAGCATGACGTTCATACCTCGTGTGATGATTTCACCAGGAATGTTGACCGGATCAGGACTGTCAATACGCACCTCCATACGTGGAGCTGGCTGACCGCAAGAAGTAGGAACAAACGACTTCCAGTCACGATAACCGATGATCGGAGCACATTCGGTCATACCATAACCCACAGTATATGGGAACTTGATGTCGCGCAACACTTCTTCAATCTCGCCATTTAAACCTGCGCCACCAATGATGACCTCATAGAAGTTACCTCCAAGGGCTGAGACAAGGCCTTCACGGAACTTCTTCTTCAGGATGCCACCGATGACCGGCACCTTACGCAGGAACTTGACCACAGGCGCATTATACTTAGGCAACAGTCCCTTACGTACCACCTTCTCAATAATCATTGGCACCACTACGATGAGGTTTGGCTTAATATCGGCCAAAGCCTTCAGGATGAGTGTAGGAGTGAGTGCACGGTTCAGGAATGTGATGTGAATACCCACAACGAACTCATAAAGCAGCTCGAACGACATACCATAGAGATGAGCCGTTGGCAACAGCGAGAGCACCTGCATGCCAGCACCGAGGTTAGGCAGCACCTCCTTGGCAAAGGCCATATTGCTCCAGATGGCGCGATGTGGAATCATCACGCCCTTAGGCTCGGAGGTCGTACCGCTGGTATAGTTGATCATGAGCAACTCATCAGGTTCATGTTTGTAGAAGTCGATATTCTCGGCTGTGAGACCCTGTGGATAAGCCTTCTGGAAGAGATTCTCTACGGGGTCTTGCTCCTCAAGCACGCTGATGATTAGCTCTGGCAATTCCTTCTGTATCTCGATAGCCTCCAGAGATTTCAGGATCTGCTTGCTCACCAATAGTACCTTCGTCTCACTGTGCTTGATCAGGCGCACCACCATCTCTGGGGTAAATTCATTCAAAAGAGGCACAGCAACGGCGCCATAACAGAAAGACGCCATGAGGCAGATACACCACTCAGCACTGTTTCTGCCGCAAAGAGCCACTCTGAAACCAGGCTTTAATCCAGCTTCTTTCCATGCCAGATGATAACGTGACATACGGTCGGCCACGTCTGCATAAGTATAAGTTTCCGCTCCATAGTTACTAAGGGCGGGAAGCGTCCAATAGTCGCGAATAGCTTGTACAATCATTTCATTATATAATTTTTTCATAATTTTTATCTTAGAACGGATAACCCACTGCGAAGTGTAAAGTGTTGTGGTTCGTACGGAAAGGATGCCGGACGGCCCATTCCTCATCAGCATCGGCCGATGGGTCATGTGCTTTGAAACCCCAGTCAAGACGCAGGATCACAAAGTCGGTCACTACACGAAGACCCAAACCCCACGAGGCTGCAATCTGTTTATAAAAGTCCTTGGTGATCTTACCACCCTGCTGATTGTCATATTCCTTGACCGTCCAGACATTGCCACCATCAATAAACAGGGCCGACTCAAACTTCCAAAAAAGGTGTGTGCGTAGCTCCATCGAAGCATCGAGGCGCACATCGCCACACTGATTAAAATAGTTGAACATAGAAGTACCATTGTGGCTACCGCTATATCGACCAGGACCCAACTCGCGCACAGACCATCCACGCACCGAGTTCGCGCCACCGCTGTAATAGCGTTTCTCGAATGGCATAACTTCGCTGTTGCCATAAGGCACAGCCACACCACCTCCGGCACGGAACGCCAGTCGGCTGCGGTCAGACAGATATTTGCTACACCCCCAATCTACATCCAGACGCGCATACTGCTCGTAAGGCTGTTTCAGGAAGGGGTATCTGCCATCTTCCTTCTGCGCATTGGTCAGTTTCGAGATCAGCGAAAGGGTGTTGCCTGAAATCTCCGGATTAAAGCGCAGTGACCATAATGTGCGTCGTGTATTTTGCTGTCGGCCAGTGGTCAACGTTGTGTTGCCCAGGTAGAGCGTATAGTTCATGCCCACTATGAAGTGGCTGCTATAGCTACTGTAGCTGATAGGTCCCAGATTCTCAATCAGCTGCTGGAAAGTCTCGCTCTGCTCAGGAAGATACACGTAGCTAATGTTCAAAATATCCCACAGATGCTGTGCGTGACGCGACGTCCATTTATAACCATACCCACCCTGTGAGATGATTCGAGTGTATTCAGGTCGGCTCTGATGCGAGAAGCTGGCCGTGATCTGTGTCGAAGCGCGGCTGCGTCGGCGGGTTTCTTCGCTCAGGAACGGGAAAATGAACCTTGGCATCTCCAACCCTAACTCAGCGGAATACTCAGAGTAGTTCTTGTTTACCAGATTCTCCACATTGCCGCTCAGGGCCTCATAGCTACCCTTCAGTCGCGAAGTGAAAGTCTCACTGCCACGCAGAAGATTACGATGCTGGTAAGACAGTGCCAGAGCAAAACCTAAATCGCCGGCCGTGTTGGTGCCATCCAGCTCAAACTGCACTGAGTGATTGCTCTGCGGGGTGAGGTAGATAAAGCAGTCAAGCTCGCCCTCTGCCCCGGCCACTGGTTCAACACGCATATTCACATATCGCAGGATGTGCAGGCGACTCAGCAACGCATAGGTGCTGCGGATGGCACTCTCGGAATATAATTTACCAGGGATGACATCACAACTGCGAATCAGCACACGGTCTCGCAGATAGCACTCATCACCCGTATAAGTCAGGTCGAAACCGGGGCGATCAAGCTCACGGAAGTGTTGTACAGTAGAATCTGCTCCGTCTTGTGAAAGAACGTTGAAGTTGGCTAGAAAGTGCACTCGTCTAAAACGCCACTGGCGGTGACTACCATCCACCCTCAGCGTGAGGTCAACCTCCTCACTACCCTTGAGCGTATCGGCAACGAAAGAGACATTCTCCTTGTTAAAGTCCCAGTAACCGCATTCGCGCATCAAGGTGGTGATACGCTGGCGTTCGCTCTCCATCCGGTTTTGATCGAGCAACTGACCTTTCTGCAGCAATTGATGCGAAACATCTTTCTCTATCACACTGAGCAATGCCGTGTCGGCAACCTGATATCGTATGCTAGCCAGCTTTCGCGGACGATTGCTCTCGATGTAATAAATCACACGTGCCTTCTGGTCTTCTACATAAACACGATGTGACACCGTGGCATCCAGATAACCCATTCTTCGCATCACGTGCTGCATAGCCTTGTCAGTACGTTGAGCGGCCTCTTCGCTATAGATTGCTGGATCTGTACCCAGTCGACCGCGCATCTTATGCCATACTGTAGTGGTGTCAGGATGCCACATCCAGGCACCCATCGGCAAGAAGCCGAAAGTACGGTGATAAGGACGCTGCGCCATGGCCATTTTCAGGTCTGAGTTGCTCGTCGGCTGACCATCGATGCGCACTTCTACCCTACTCACTACAGCCTGATCCTGCTCAATATGACGTGTAACGCGACAGCTGGTAACTGTTACAGAAACGAGCAGTAGCAGAAGAGGGAAAAAGATATTATTTACTTTACTTTCCACATCTTAAGCGAGATATACCCTTCACCGAAGCCTGGAACACAAACAAAAATGGCGTCATTCAACCATCCGTATTTGCTGTCGCGTGGAGCCTCAAACTTCGGAGCCGTACGGAAATAAAAACCGTCTGGACCATTGTTCAGAATGCCTACGTTGCGGACGTGAATATTGACGCCATCATCAGTGCGAATGCTATAAATAGCCTCCAGTTGTGTACGGCCCGTCTCTTTCTCTACGAGCTGATAGTCGGCGCCCCCAGGAATGATCGTTCCTTTACCTGCAGGACCTGAGAAGTCACCTCCTGTAATAGGGATGATATTACGCACGCCAAAGGCATTCTCACCACACTGGTAAGCCTCGCCTATCACGGCGCGAATCTCAAAGACAAACTCCATTTCAGGGGCCACTTCCTGCGATACCTCCTGTGCCTTGACCGAAACTGCAGACAACACTGCCAGAAGAATCAGAAAAAAGAAACGTTTCATTAAGATGCGTGTTTGTAAATCTGGAACTATTTATTATACGCGGCAAAAATAGTTAAAATAAATCACAAATCCAAAAATACACTCCAAAAATTGGTAGTTAAAGAGTAAAATAAATTGCAAACAGGTATTTTCACTAACTCCAATGACAAAAAAATGGACAGAGATCATTCCCTGAAGGTTACTTAACTTGAGATAAAACGACAAAGTTCAAAAAAAGACGAAACCGACCATATCAATCAAACTTTGAGACACGGAAATATAGTGATCCTAACGATCAAGAATAAGAACTATCGATGAAGTACTGAATAAAAAAAGCAAGCTAAGAGGTGAAGAAAAACACACTTCTTAGCTTGCCTGTCGGGATGAGGCGACTCGAACGCCCGACCTCGCGCCCCCCAGACGTGAACTCTAACCAACTGAGCTACATCCCGAGCAATATTTTTTATTTTTTAGCGGCGCAAAGATAGTTAATTTCGTTGAAACTTCCAAATTTTTACCGAACTTTTTTTCGCGCTTCTGCAAAATCTGTGTTTCGCAGTTTTAATTATTTCTTCGAAGCGATATCGTCATAAAGCTTCTGCAAAAGCGCCTTACCCATTAGCTCTGCCTGACCATCAGGGTCCATACTGCCCTGCAACGGATGCCCGTCGTAGTTATTGTCCTGCACATAGGTGGCTTTAGCGGAGAGGAGACCGAAACCATCGGGCCAAGCATAGAATGCATAATGCGGGGCATAAGGATCAAGCATATTGTGAGAGTAGGTAAAAGCCTTTGACTTATAACCCAACTGAGCTAGCAACGTGGCAGCAAGATCGGTCTGCTGGCCAAAACAGGTCACGTCACGATGGCCATTGACAGCACCACCCGTCCAGAACATCGGGATGTGGTAACGCTTAGGGTCATGCTGCTGCACACCCTCTGGATACTGAGCATAGCAATGATCTGGGAGTCCGATGATCAGAAGGTTATCCCAGAGAGCCGAATCAGCCTTCAGCTCAGTGATGAACTGACCGAAACAATAGTCGGTATATGCCACGCTATTGAGATATAGATCGTCAGGATGACAATGGTAGGGCACCTCAAAAGGTTCATGACTTGAGAGGGTAAGAAAAACTTTGAAATATTTCTGATGATCAGCTAGATCGCGACGCAGATAGTCGAAGGTGTGCTGGTCATGTACTCCCCATTTGCAATCGTGCAGTTCCTCGGCAAAATAGTCTTTCCCGATAACATCCTCTACAGCGCCATAACGCAGGTATTGCATCAGATTTGTAAAGGTAGGATCACCACCATGGATAAACTGTGTATGGTATCCGCCCTGATCGAACAAAGCACGACTGAGGTAATGGATTCTTGCTGTGCGCAAGGTATCAGTCATGAGTGAATAGGTTGGCTGACCTGGGTAGGCAGAAAGCACGGAAACCATACCGCGTTCGGTACGAAAGGAATTAGCATAAAAGTTGGTGAAGGCAATACCTTCGGCCATGGCCTTGTTGACATTAGGCATAAGGGTACTATCAGCCTCCGGATAGAGATAATGGCACGCGGCACCGCTGAAGCTCTCGAACAAGATAAGAAGGATATTAGGTTCTTTTAAACGAAGAAGCGGAATGGAATCCTGGGCAAGAGTGAGGGAGTCAGGAGCATTGTTCAACGCACCACTTTCTAACTGCTGATAAGCCTTAGTAGCATCGGCATCGGACATGAAGCGGTACTGCTCAAAAAAAGGTGTACGCTGCTGTTGGAGAGAATGGAAGAAGCTATAGACAGGATTGGTAGAAAGATGATTGAGCGGCATCTGATCTGTGTGATAAGCACTCCCCATGCCGTAAGAGAAACTGCCCATGCCTCCGTTGGCAAGAACCCAGCAGAAGAAAGTGAGCAGGATATTTAACCAGCCTTCGCGCAACTGTTCGGCTCCTCGGCTCATAAGACTTGAGGCACCTCGACGACGGGGTGGATAGACATTCGTCATGATCTTGTAGATGAGCCAACCCAGCAGCAGGATCAGTACCGCACTGGCAATGGGAGCCCACACGGGCGATTCGGCCAAGGCCATCATAGGATCATCGAGGATATAGACAAGCGGAGTTGTGTCAAGGCGAAAACCCCAGAACCCATAGAGCACCAAATCGAGCATGAGAAGGAAAATCACCGGTAGAGAAGCTATGGTAATATACCAGATCATAAACTTCTTGTGCCATTCACCGCGAATCCAGACATAGAGGATGCCCATAAAGAAGGCAGGAAGCATGATCCAAGCTGCAACTGAGAGATGTTGCGGTAAGCCATAGGCAAAGGCCAGGAGTTTGTCGGAAAGCGAGTAGGGAGCATATAAAGACGCGTACGCGAACATAAATATTAAGCTCATGAACACAAAAATCAGCACGAATGCTGCAAATATGACTAGTTTTTTCTTCATTTCGTATAGATTTTCGGAGCAAAGATACTCTTTTTTGAAATATATTTGTATCTTTGCACCGTTTTTTTACGAAAAACACTCACAAAATAGACAAATAAACAGATAAATATATGGAAAAACTGGAAAGAATTAACAAATACCTGGGTGAAGCAGGCGTCTGCAGTCGTCGTGAGGTGGATGAGATCATCGAAAGCGGACGTGTGGAGGTCAATGGCCGCCCAGCGCGCATCGGTATGCAGATTGATACCGAACGTGACGTAGTGACTGTAGATGGTCAGAAGGTAGATCCTACCAATCCACTGGCCAATGCCATAAGTAAGGAAGTACTGATAGAGCAGGCAGAGCGCACCCCATGGTGGGTAGAGCATAACCAACTAAAAGAAGAGCGTCTGGAGGTCATGAAGATGAACCCCAAGAGCAAGCTATTGCGCAACGGTAAGAAGGGCAGCAAAGGCGGCAAGAGCATCAAGACCGGGAAGAATATGACACTGAGCCAGCAGATGGCCATCCGCAAGAAATCATTGAGCCAGTTGCGCGACGAGGCAGTTCAGGCACAAGCTATCAAGACCCGTGGCCACTCGAGTGCAGACAAGCAGGCCAAGAACGAAGCTGTACAAGCCACTCAAAAGGCTCTTAATATGAAAGTTGAGCAAACCAAGGAACTCAAGAAGGCTAAGACCTTTGACGACGTTTTCGGCAACGACAAACAGAAACTGATGAACGTGAAGACCCGTCGTGTGGAGGGTGTGAACTCAAAGGCGAAGAACCAGAGACCGGGAGCAAAGAAAGCCGGAGGACGCAAAAAGCGTTAATGCGTGTTTTTACAAAGAACAATCATGGCAAAACAAAAGAAGATAACTGAAGACTACGGCTTGCTGCGTGTAGCTACGGCCATCCCGACCGTGAAAGTGGCAGACGTAGAATATAACCTAAAGCAGCACATCCAGCTGATGCGTGAGGCGCATGAGCAGGGGGTACAACTGTTAGTATTCCCAGAACTTTCGATCACCGGATATACGTGTGCTGACCTCTTTCATCACGAACCACTGATCAAGGGGGCACGTGAAGCACTGAAGCATCTGGCCGAGGCAACACGTAGTATTGACATGGCCATCATCGTGGGATGTCCGCTCGCCTATCAGAACCGCCTCTATAACTGTGCTGTACTATTGGGCGATGGTAACATCGTGGGCATCGTCCCTAAGATCTATCTACCTAACTATGCCGAGTTCTATGAGGCCCGCTGGTTTGCCAGTGGTGCTGAGGTGGCTGCCGGTGCTAAGATCAGCTTAGGTTCGTTGGCCGACAAGCACTTTGACAACATCCTCTTCGGACAGAATTTACTCTTCGACTTTGAGGGTGCCACTGTAGGTATTGAGATCTGCGAAGACCTGTGGGTACCTATCCCCCCGTCTAACCGTATGGCACTAGCGGGGGCAAACGTCATCGTCAATCTGTCGTGTAGCGACGAGGTGCTGGGCAAACACGCCTATCTACGCCGAATGATACAAGCACAATCTGGCCGACTTGTCTGTGCATACGTCTATGCCAGCGCCGGTTTTGGTGAGTCATCGACCGACCTTGTCTTTGCCGGCAAGGGTCTGATTGCCGAGAATGGCGCGCTGTTGGGTGAGAGTGACCGTTTCAAGCTGGAAGCAAGCCTGTTAGTACGCGATGTGGACATTGAGAAGATCAACGTGCTGCGCCGCCAACAAACTACCTTCACGCAGCTGCAACCTCAGATGGGTCTGCAGAGCGAGCAGCAGGTGTATGGCGAGTTCCGTCGTATCTATGAGCCTACTCAGCATGGCTTCTATACCATCGGGCTCACCAAGCTCACAGCGCCTGATTTTACGGCCGATCTGAAGCGATACATTGCCCCACGACCTTTTGTACCTTCGAATGACGATGATATGGAGGAGCGCTGCTCGGAGATATTCAACATACAGGTGCAGGGACTGGTGACCCGTCTGTACCATATCAAGTGTCAGTCGGCCGTCATAGGCATCTCTGGCGGATTAGACAGCACACTGGCTTTGCTTGTAACCGTGCAAGCTTTTGACAAGTTGGGTTGGGACCGCAAGCGGATCATCGGTATCACGATGCCCGGATTCGGCACTTCGGGTCGCACCTACAACAACTCTATAGGCCTGATGAAAGCATTGGGCGTAACCCTCAAGGAGATCAGTATCGTGCCTTCAGTCAACCAACATTTTGAGGATCTCGGCATCGACGCTTCAGTGCATGATGTTACCTATGAGAATTGTCAGGCACGTGAACGTACCCAGATCCTGATGGATGCTTCGAACCAATATAACGGCATTGTGATTGGTACAGGTGACCTCTCAGAGCTTTGCCTCGGCTGGTGTACCTACAACGGTGATCACATGTCGATGTATGCCGTCAATACCTCTATTCCGAAGACGCTAGTGAAATATCTGGTGAAATATGTGGCCCTAGAGATGAAGGCAAAAGACGAAAGACTAAAGGGACGCAATACGAATGAAGAAGAGAGAACGGCAGCGGAGATTCTGTTTGACGTGATAGACACTCCTATTTCGCCTGAGCTTATCCCGACCGACGAGAAGGGCAACATCGCTCAGAAGACCGAAGACCTGGTGGGTCCGTACGAGCTGCATGACTTCTTCCTCTATCACTCGTTCCGTTTCGGTGCTTCGCCACGTAAGATTTTCATGTTGGCCAAGGAAGCTTTCCAAAACGAGAGGTATGCAGACTGTCGCGAAGGCAGCTATGACGACGAGACGATTAAGAAATGGCTACGCACGTTCTTCCGCCGTTTCTTCCAGCAACAATTTAAACGCTCTTGTTTGCCTGACGGGCCGAAGGTAGGTACTGTAAGCATCTCACCTCGTGGCGACTGGCGTATGCCAAGCGACGCATGCGCTACGCTATGGCTGAAGGAATGTGATGAATTATAAGTAAATATAGGGATATTAGGGATTATAAGGGCTTTTATAGTAACGGTTCTAAAAAATAATCTTCCCTTAATTTCCCCTGTTGTTTTTTTGATAACATAAATATCGTCCTTAAATATCCCTTAATGTTCCAAAATGTCCCTAAATATCCCTTCATATCCAAAATTTTCCTTTAATATCCTTTAATATCCCCAATAATAATGACAATTGAAGAATTTAAGCTTTCGCTGCAGCCAGAACTCCTTGAGAAGGTAAAGTCTGTATGCGAAAAAACAAAAGACGTTACAGAAACAGACGCTAAGATATTATTTGACTTTTTTATTGATATAGTTGCGCCATCCTTGGGTGAGGATCAGGCGGCTGAGCCTTTCCGCTATATCATCAGCGCTGTCAATGGTTTGCGTGCTTCGGATCTCGCTTCTCTGATTGGTGAAGACTTCAACGCTGAGGTCTTTGAAAGTCTGCGCACCGAACTCGGCTTTAATCTTTTCGTAACACGAAGCATTGGTGAAGATAATGAGCTTTATGACTTCAACTTCCCTCCTATCCGCGTGATGCTGCAGAAGCTCATAGGTGAAGGAAACTATAAGGCTTGTGCCAGCGACATCGGCTATCATCTGTTGCAGAACTGTGATAGTGGTGATCCTGTACGTGGCATTCAAGCCATGCATCTGTTGCTCGATGGTGATGAAGCTGCCGCAGCTGCTGAATATATTAGCGAGGCCGAAGGTGAAGCTCTGCGACTGGCAACGCTCACTATGGGCAATGGACTGAAGGATGGTCCTGAATATGTGCAGCAGTGTATTTTCGACCTGCCTTTCGTGCAGAGCGAGAAGGTGAATCTACGCAAGCTCCTTTTGCTCATGCTCAACGACTGTGTAGCCATCATCTCCGAACCTGTGCGTCAGCATGCCGTGATTGAGAAAATGCATGAAACCGTAGCCGGATTGATTCAGAACGGAGCACAGGATATCACTGTGCTACTGGGCGTAGCTAAGCTTCGCTTGGCTCAGAATGAGCGTATTCTGGCTCAACAGGCCCACCAGCAGAAGAATGACGAAGAGGCAAAGATACATGAGCAGCAGGCTCAGCAGGTCTTCATTGCTGCACTGAATTATCTGATGCCACCTTTACAGCAAGCCGACCCCGCATCGATCAGCGACGAACAGGTGCGTCAATATTGGCTCTGTCTGAAGATCTGCCAAGAGATGGCTCAACCTAAGGCGATCAGCCTGATCTTTGAATCCATCATCAAGGTAGAGCAGGCACAGATTGCCAGCCTTGCACAGAAGCAGGCAGACGAGGAGGGTGAAATGACCGAGGAGGATAGTCTTCGCGCAGAGGAACTAGGGGTACGAATCATCGATCAGCACATCGATCTCAGTAAGCTCTTCTATCAGTTACCTCAGCAGTTGCAGGAGCAGTTTACCAACTATTCTGAAGCTACTATTTCGCTCATCAATGCTTATATTGAAGGTATCAATGCCAATGCTGAGCGCGACGAGGAGAACGATTTGGCCCTGCAGATGCGTCTGTGCAACTACTATCAGACTATTGGTGAACTCCAGAACCACCTGGGTCATGACGATGAGAGTTATGAGGCTTATACCGAGGCTCAGATTCGACAGATGCGCCACCTGGCTGTAATTAAACATCAGGATGAAGAGACTGCCAAGAATGAAAACAAGCCTGGTTTCATGTCGCAGAACGGTCTCATTATGAGACTCACGCTCAGCGTCACCAACCACATGCTAGGAATGTACTACCGCAAACAGAACAAAGCACAACATGACTTGAGCATTCTCTTGCGCAGCAATATGGATCTGGCGATGGATTGTTTCAAGGCTTATCCACGCGATGGCCGTGTGATTCATTTTATCATCAACGCAGCACTTGAGCTGGGCGATATGCAGCATAAAAGCAAGGGGCTGATGGCCGAGTGTGGCACATACGAGAAAGTGCTGAGACAGTTTGGCGTACTTAACAATATGCGTCTTGATCCACAACTCATTGCAGATATGGCTATGATCCATACCAAGTGCGGTCAGGTGCAGTGCGAGAAGACTATCCGCCGTTATGGCGAAGCACAGCGCAACCTCTCAATGGCTTTGAACCTCTGGAACAATCTGGCACAGAATACTGGCAATCCAGAATTTAAGAAGAACGCAGAGGCGGTACAGAATATGTTGAATTCATTTAAGAAATAAATATGGAGAACTTTCACGAACTAATGCGCCATCGTCGCAGCATCCGCAAATATACAGGTGAGCCAATAGATCCTGAGCAGGTACGACTCATACTGGAGGCAGGATTAATGGCCCCTGCAGGCAAACGTCGTAACCCATGGCACTTCGTTGTGGTAGATGAACCCGAAAAGCTCAAAGCGCTCAGTGAAGCACGCTCTATGGGTACCGCACAGATTGCCAATGCTGCCCTGGCCATTGCTGTTGTAGCAAATCCGGAAGATTCGGACACCTGGATTGAGGATCTCTCGATTGCCAGCATCCAGATGCAGCTTCAGTGCACCGACCTGGGATTAGGTTCAGTATGGTGCCAAATGCGCATGCGCGAGAATGCAGAAGGGATTCCTGCTCCATATACCGTGCGCCAGATTTTGGAGATTCCTGCCGAGTATGAAGTTCTCAACATCCTGGCCATCGGTCATATCGGTGAAGAGCGCAAACCTTACGATACGGAGAAGCTCCAGTGGGGAAAGGTACACACGCAGAAATGGTAAATAGGAGGTTTTTATCTCCTTGGCTTGTCAAAAACCCCAATTTACACCATATTATATATTATTTATATTTAAAATGTGTGATTATCCAAATTTTCTCTTTATCTTTGCGGCCGCTTAAAAGGTTAATTGCCCCAAAATAGATAAAGCAGACACATAAATCCGCAAGACAAATATGAATTTAGTAATCGTCGAGTCTCCTGCCAAAGCCAAGACCATCGAGAAATTCCTTGGAGGTGACTATAAGGTGACTTCAAGTTACGGTCACATCAGAGACCTGAAGCGTCATGATTTCAGCATCGACCTCGACCATCAGTTTCAGCCCATTTACGAGATTCCAGAAGACAAAAAAGAGCTTGTCAGTGACCTGAAGAAAGCTGCCAAGAAAGCCGACATGGTTTGGTTAGCTTCCGATGAAGACCGTGAAGGGGAAGCCATCAGCTGGCACCTGAGCGAAGTACTCGGTCTCGACCCTAAGAATACGCGTCGTATCGTATTCCACGAGATCACCAAGCCAGCTATTCTTGCCGCTATTGAGAATCCTCGCACCATTGATATGGGATTGGTTAATGCTCAGCAGGCACGTCGTGTACTTGACCGTATCGTGGGCTTCGAACTCTCTCCTATCCTTTGGCGCAAAGTCAAGCCAGCGCTTTCTGCTGGTCGCGTACAGTCGGTGGCCGTACGTCTGATTGTGGAGCGTGAGCGAGAGATTGAGAACTTCAAGACCGAACAGAGCTATCGCGTAGTGGGAACTTTTGCTACGGCCGATGCCGCAGGACAGATTATCACCTTCAACGCAGAACTCAACCAACGATTCAAGACACAGGAAGAAGCCGAGGTTTTCTTGCAGAAGGCAGCACAAGCAAAGTACACCATCAGTGAAGTCAACCAAAAGCCGCTACACCGTCAGCCAGCTCCTCCTTTCACCACCTCTACCCTGCAGCAGGAAGCCGCTCGTAAACTTCATTTCACCGTAAGCCAAACCATGAGCATAGCTCAGCGTCTTTATGAGGCTGGTTTGATCACTTACATGAGAACCGATAGTGTTAACCTCTCAAGCCTCTGTCTGGGTGCTTCGAAAGAGCAGATCCTTACTACTATGGGTAAGGAATACCTGCACACGCGTAACTACACCACCAATTCAAAGGGTGCGCAGGAGGCTCACGAGGCTATCCGTCCAACTTACATGAGCAATGTAAGCATTGAGGGTTCGGCAGCTGAGCAGCATCTTTATGAACTGATCTGGAAGCGTACGATTGCCAGCCAGATGTCTGACGCTCTCATCGAGAAGACGGTAGCTGACATCGATATATCTGGCGAGAAAGAGTTGAAGTTTGTGGCTACTGGTGAGGTAATAAAGTTCGATGGTTTCCTCAAGGTTTACATCGAGAGTAACGATGACGAGCAGGATGAGAATGCTACTGATGGACGTCTGCCTCAGTTAGCGGCAGGTATGAATGTACAGATGGAGTCTGCTGATGCCGTACAGCGTTTCACTCAGCATCCTTTACGTTACACCGAAGCTTCTCTGGTTAAGAAGATGGAAGAACTAGGTATCGGTCGTCCTTCAACCTATGCTCCTACCATTTCTACTATACAGGCGCGCGAGTACGTTGCCAAGAGTGACGCTCCTGCCGAGAAACGTCAGATTACCCGTCTTCGCCTCAATCCGAAGAATAGCAAGATCGCTTCAAGCACACAGTTGGAGACCTATGCCAACGAGAAGGGAAAGCTCGTACCAACCGATATTGGCATCGTCGTCAACGACTTCCTGGCAGAGCACTTCCCAGATATCATGTCGTACAACTTCACCGCTACCGTTGAAGGAGAGTTTGATAAGATTGCCGAGGGTCAGGAGCAGTGGAGCCAGTGTATCAATAGCTTCTACAGCCTCTTCCACCCACTGGTGACTGAGGCATTGGAAGAGCGTGCGGATCACAAGGCTGGCGAGCGCGTTTTGGGCACTGATCCAGCTTCTGGACGTACCGTAGCTGTCAAGATTGGCCGCTTCGGTCCTGTCGTGCAGATCGGTTCGGCTGATGAAGCAGAGAAGCCTCAGTTTGCTGCCCTCAAGAAGGGACAGAAGATTGCTTCGATCACTCTTGAAGAGGCGCTGAAGCTCTTTGATCTGCCTAAGGATCTTGGCGAGTTTGAAGGTGCAAATATCATCATTGGTGTAGGCAAGTTCGGTCCATACGTCCGCCATAATGGCAACTATGTTTCGATCCCTAAGCAGTTTGATCCGCTCAGCATCACTCTTGATGAGGCTATCGGCCTGATTGAGGAGAAGCGTGAGGAAGACAGAAAGCGTGTGCTTCGCACCTTTGATGAGGATGAAGACCTTCAGATGCTCAATGGCCGTTTCGGACCTTATCTGGCAAAAGGTGGCAAGAACTATAAGCTACCACGCAACAAGGATCTTAATGCGCTAACCTACGAGGAGTGTGTTGCTATCATGGAGACTGCCGAGAACGCTACTCCTGCTGATGGCGAAGCGAAGCCTCGTCGTGGCCGTTTCCGCAAATCCTAAGACGTGATGAATCTGACCCGACTGATCTATAAGTTGGTTTTTGAGCGTCGCTATAAGCAGATACTAAGCCACGCAAAGCAGACGACAAAAGTACAGCACGAACAGCTGACATGGCTGGTCGCACATGCCGCTGATACAGCCTTTGGTAAGGAGTATGACTTCCAGTCACTCCTATCGGACTTCAGCAAAAAGGGTGCTGCCAACTATGAGTTGTTTGCCAAGCGTATACCACTTTCGACCTATGACGAACAGAAACCATGGATTGAGCGTATGTTGCAAGGCGAAGAGAATGTCTTGTGGCCAGGTCTCTGTCGATGGTTTGCCAAATCGTCTGGTACGACCAGTGATAAGTCTAAATATATCCCTGTGACTGAATATGCGCTTAAGAACACCCATTACCGTGGCGGCACGGATTGCATGGTCATCTACCTAGCATTAAACCCCCATTCGCGCATTTTCAACGGAAAGGGATTAATTTTAGGTGGATCGTTTACCGAAGAGAAATGGACCAAGGGGATCCATGTGGGAGACCTCTCTGCTACGCTTATTCAAAACGTAACACCTCTGGTTAATTTCATCCGCACTCCTAAGAAAGAAGTGGCACTGATGAATGAATGGGAGGCCAAGCTTCATGCACTCTGCGAGGGCACGAAGAACATTAATGTTACAAACTTGAGCGGTGTGCCTTCATGGATGATGGGCGTACTGAAGAATATCCTTGCCGAAACAGGCAAAAAAGATATCACTGAAGTATGGCCAAACCTGGAGTGTTTCTTCCATGGGGGTATCGCATTCACGCCTTATCGAGAACAGTACCGTCAACTCATTCCTTCTGCTAAGATGCATTACCTCGAGACCTATAACGCCTCTGAGGGGTTCTTTGGCATTCAGACCTCTTTTGAAGATACAGTTATGCAGCTGATCATCGATAACCGTATCTTCTATGAGTTTATTCCGATGGATGAGTTTGATGATGTTGAGAACCGTCATGCCATCCCACTCTCGGACATCGAGCTAGGTCACAACTATGCAATGGTCATCACAACTCCTGGTTTGTGGCGATATATCATTGGAGATACAGTCAAATTCACCCAACGCGATCCTTATAAGTTCCACATCACTGGTCGAACCAAAGCATTTATCAATGCTTTTGGTGAAGAACTGATGGTGAGCAATGCCGATGAAGCACTGACCATGACCTGTAAAGAGATTAATGCGCAGATCAAAGACTACACGGCAGCTCCCACCTTTGCTTCGGATGGTAAGAAAGCACATCATACGTGGGTCATTGAGTTCGACCAGATGCCAGCAGACACTGAAAGGTTTGCCGACCTGCTCGATAAGCACTTGCAGGAAGTAAACTCAGATTATGAAGCCAAGCGATACAAAGGAATCTTCCTAGATCGCCTGGATTTGCATGTAGCAGCGAAAGGAAGTTTTGATCAGTGGCTCGGTATGAAGAAAGGGAAATTGGGCGGTCAGCTCAAGATTCCACGTTTAAGTAATTCAAGACAATACATTGAGGAGCTAATGGCTCTTCAGAATAAAAATAATTAATGAGTAACAAAACAACGAAAAACACCACCGTTGAAGCACCCGAACTGGTAGCAACCAATGATGCACCTCAGGTCGATGCGGCTCCTAAGAAAAGGACTTCCCGCTCCCGCAAGAAGGTAGTTGCCCCGGTGGAAAAAGAAGAGAACAGGAAGGTGGAGACTCCAATAACTGAGGAGGCTTCAAAAGTTGAAAATCAAGAGCAGATTGCAGAGAAGACAGTAGAGGTTGCTAAGGCTCAGGAAGATCCTAAAGCAGAGACGCAATCTGTAGAGGTTCAGAAGCCAGCAGAACAGCCAAAACCTGCTGTAAAGCCTATCCCTCACATGCCCAGAAATCTGATTATCAAAGATTTCTGTGATCTGGCAAACAATGGCAGTCGGATTCCACTGTTAAACGATCAGCAGATTCAGCAACTTACTTATGAAGAGGCTACTGAACGCAATCTGATCTTGGAGGCTATCCTGGCTAATGTCCTCGATTATGACATCGTCTTAAGTGACACCA
The DNA here is from genome assembly GCA_002315795.1 of Bacteroidales bacterium UBA1733. The sequence continues at coordinate 12,511 of DCIF01000113.1, read as the reverse complement.
ATATCTGGCTTGAACTTCTGATTGGACACACCAGCAGCCATTCTGATCCACGGGTCAATGCACGTCTTCAGTTTGAACGTCAATTGGAATTCATCAGCAAGATGATGAAGCGTATCGGGGGCAAGTTCATGATTATGAGCGAGACCTATGAAGAGGTTGATCGTTTCGCCTCTATCCAGGAGCCTACCAACTATAAGGATATTGACTGGAAGGACGAGGTTGTTTGTCGTAATGCGGCTGCACGTCTGGCCAAACGTCTGATGCTCAGTCAGCAGAAAGAAAACCGTCTTCGTATTGAAGGCATCGGTAGTGAGAGTCATCATGCTGCATTTGCTGATCCTGCCATCATCCGTCGTACCGTCGAACTCTTTGCTGAAGGCAAGAAAGTATTGCTACTTACCAACGATGCATCGGTAGGCATAAGAAGTCTCGGCATGTGCGATGATCTGCAACGTACGAATAATATTGATGATAACACCTGGCGTACAGTCTATGAGCCACAGCGCCCTATGGTGCTCACTATGGATGATTTGAAGCTCCTGGATCAATTCACACGTCAGTATCACTTCTTGATGATTGCGGCCGGACGTCAGTGGATGCAAGATGTCAATATGCGCGAGAGCACCTCACTTGAGAAGCCACTACGTCTCTGGCAGGAAGGTTTCCGTCCGGGAGATCGTCATGAACGTCGCAGTGACCGCATAGAGCAACAGCGTCGCGAGGAACAACAACGCCGCGAACAGGAAAAGCGTGAAAAAGCCGAACAGGATAAGCGCGAAAAGGCTGAGCAGGAAAAGCGTGAGCGCCAGGAACGTGAAAAAGCCGAGCAACAGCGTCGAGAAGAGCAGCGAAAGGCCGATCGTGAGCGTAGAGCTACAGAAAAGGTGAAACAACAAGCTGCACAAGAACAAGCAACAGCAACGCAGCCAGAGGAGGCTACTGTGGTAGTTATCGAACCCTCACCAGAAGAAATATCTGCAGCCGCGCCAACCAACGCAGAAGAAACCACGCCAGCCGCTGTCTCATTCGGAGCCACCGAAGAGATGATGGATCTGATTGGTGGTGGTGGAGGTTCTTCATCGGCAGAAAAAAAACCACGCACTCGTCGTGGTGGCCGTCGTAGAAGCACAAAAAAATCTGAGTCATAAGGCTCAGATTTTTTTTATCATTGTCAATATGTTGCGATCTCCATCACGCTTATAGAAAATCTCGTCCATCATCTGTTTCACCAGGAAAATTCCTAATCCACCAATAGGTCGATCTTCAACAGGCATGGTAATATCCACATCTGGAGCTTGTGCCAAAGGATCGAAAGGAATCCCTTGATCAATGAGACAGAAACTGAGCTTACGCTGGCCTTCTTCCTCTACCAAATCTGCTTCGAGAGTAATTGGCATATCCTTTTGATCCGGATAGGCATAAAGCACTGAATTGGTCAAAGACTCATCCAATGCCAGCTGCAACTGAAAACACGTTGCCGGATCTATTTTGTATGTTTCAGAAACCTGCTCAACGAATGGCTCTAAAGCGGCCATTTCCGAAACATCATTCTTAATAGTCAGTGTAAGCATAATGATTTGAATTATCATGAGGCTGCTTCAGAAAGCACACCTGTAATTATGTCTCTTAACACAGCCTCATGTGACTCTTAGATTAAAGGAACAAAGTAGTGCGAGCCTGCTCTACCTGAGCCTTGATCTGATCAAGCTGACCACGGAGTTCGTCCACGGTGATGGCATTCAGCACCTCAAGTGGGAGAAGTACGTTGTAGAGCTTACGGAGCTCGAGGTTGTAATCAGAAAGATCCTCATAGAGATCAACAAGAATGCTGATGCGGTAGGTGATATCCTCTGCGTCCTTATCGGTGAAAGTAGCAAGGAACTTATCCTCGTTCTTCGTAAGGATGTAAAGCTGCTCAATGATACCAGTAGCTGCTGCCTCCCAGAAGTAGTTAGCACGACCATTCTCCTCCTCGATAGCATAGATAGTCTTCATGCTATCCTCTGCGTCAAGACCATTCTCATAAAGATACTTAACAGCAGGATCGTTAACCTCTGCAGTCAACTTAGAAACTGGCTCAGAATATACGTCTGGCATCTCATAGAGGTCTGAAATGGTCTTATCCATATCCATGACCACCATTGCACGATACTTGAGAGAAAGGCTCTCGAGCTTATCCATGATGTCTGCTGGATTGATGAGATAATCTGGCTTAACTTTCTTCTCATCGTCAGTAAGGGTAATAGTCTTCTTCTCTGCATTGATCTGAACAGGGCTCTTACCAAGACGCAACCAGCAAGCAGTAAGGCTATCAAGCTGAACTGACATACCAGCCTTGATCTGCTGCTCCTCGAAGCTCTCAGGAATCTCCTTAGCTACGCGACCGGTTGACTCTGGCTCAGATGGAGCTGCAGATTCCTGGTTCTTGTTGCCAGTACATGCAGCAAGCAATGCTGCAGTTGCGAAAACTAATGCAATTTTCTTCATTTTGTTTGTGGATTTAATTGTTTGAAATAATATATTAAATTATGATTTTACTTTTTTAATCAGCTTATTATAAGCATTGGTATAAAGCAGAATGGCTACTACCAATGCCATCAGCGCCTGAACCAAGAGGTTGAACCATAGAGTAGGAATCTCCTTGTCGGCCACACATTTCACAGGACTATAGAACGGAGCATTTCCGTCTTTACTGCGTGGTGTAAGATATATGTATGCAGCACGTGGCACGATGTGACCATCGACCACTTCAACCATATTCTGTGCCCCAAGATTACGAACGACCTCTTCGAGCTTCGTATTAAAAAACTCTGATTTCAGCTGATAGAAAGCTTCACGCCCTCCCATAGCATCACGGCGCACACGGAGCTGCTTGTCTGCTCCGAGCGTAATCGCATTGCCTTCCTTGATCAGGATGCTGTCGCAACTGTGCAGATATTGCTTCAAAGATGGATAATCTGAAATCTCTCCTGTATAAGCACCAATGCCTGCGACCACCTCGGCCAAGTGAGGCAATTCGTTACGTAATACTTTTTCATGTATAGGCTTTACCTCCTTCCCTTTCACGATCTCGTCTTGCCAGGTCTCAAGCTGTGACTGCATCTCATAGAGATAAGCCATACGATAAAACTCGTTCTCGAACTTCTGACGATCACCCTCAAAGAGTGGCTTCTCATATTTATTATCAGTATAGGTAGTAACCGCTATGGCCTCAAAAGCCCAACGAGAAGGAATCACATTACCAATCACTGGCACATTACCCGTAGTACTATCAGAAGAAAGATCATTGAAATCGACGACCAAACCACAAAGCAAGATCTGCGGAATCAGTAGCAATGGAATAGTAATATAGATGGATACGACCGAAGTCAGCGTCTGAGAAAGCCACAAACCCGTCAGCGAAGCCAGGAAAGAAGCCATGAACAGGATGCCCCACCATACGAAGAACAGATCTTGAAAACCGACAATGGCTTGTCCGACTACAGTAAAAAGCAATGTCTGGATCAAGGCTACAATAGCCATGAAACTGACCTTTGAAGACATATAACTACCGTATGACAGATGAAGGAACTTCTCTCGTTGTAACAGCGCACGATCCTTGATAATTTCCTCGGCCGCTCCAATCATACCAATGAAAATCGAGGCTACAACCGACATGAACAAGAACGTCACGAAGTTCTTATTCTCCATCAGGGTATATCCTGTTTCAGGAGCATATCTTGTCAGCAAACCACAGATCAGAGCCAGTAATGGAGAAACGAGCAGCGTGATAAGTATATACTGGACATTGGTAATCTTTGTAGCAAAAACTCGCTTCAATTGAATGAAAAACTGACCCAATACGTCAGGTTGCTTCTGCTTTGTAACAGGCACATCATAAAGCTTGACCTCTGGTTGCTCCGAACGATTCTTCAGATATAAGTCATGCCATTCATGTGGCATCACCTTACGACGATCAGTCAACATACCTTTCTCATCAAGCGACTTCTCATCGATGATATTCAGTACGACTTCAGGGTTTACATTACCGCACATCGGACAGGTGGATGTATCTGAGTCTGCATAGTTAGCCAAACCTTTGAAATAAGTCACAGCTTCGATCGGATTGCCATCAAATACAGGATAACCTCCTTTATCGAGCAACCACAAGCGGTCGAACATCTTATATACATCACTTGATGGCTGATGTATATTTACAACGATTAGTCGACCTTTGATAGTTTGCTCCTTCAAAAGAAGAATTACTTTTTCAGTGTCGGTCGATGACAATCCTGACGTTGGCTCATCGAGGAAAAGCACGGCAGGTTCACGAATCAGCTCGAGCGCAATATTTAGACGCTTACGCTGACCACCTGAGATATATTTATTGATAGCCGAGCCAACCTTAAGATCCTTCGCAAGAAGAAGATCCAGCTGAGAAAGCACTTGTATGACACGACGGTCAATCTCTGAAACTTGCATACCAGCAAAACATAGTTGTGCTGTATAGAAGAGGTTCTGATAGACGGTCAACTCCTCAATAAGAAGATCATCCTGTGGCACATAACCAATCAGTGCTTTCGCCACAGGCTCCTGAATGCTGTGACCGTTGATGGTAATGGCTCCGGATTGCGGTTGCAAAGAACCATTCAGCAGCGAAAGCAAAGTAGATTTACCTGTACCTGAACCACCCATGATGGCCAATAAAGTACCACTATGAAGTGTGAACGAGAGATCATGCATACCATTGTCCGAATTCGGGAAACGGAAGTTAATGTCACGACCACAGAACTCTACACTGCTAGAAGCATGGACCGCTGAAAGATCGTCTGATTGCAGGAGGTCATAGACACGGCGCACCATCGAATAGTACACAGGCTTAGAATGTCGGAACTTTAGCACGCCACTCTGCTGCCATGCTTGGAATATGCCACGCACCACTGGTACATCGTTCAGCAAGACTCTACCCTGACCCAGATAAGTAAAGAGGATGAGATTCATAGAAGGAAGCCAAAGTGTACGTATCACACCTAAGAGACCCTCAAAGTGCTGATTGATGACGTGCATGCTTTCCTTACCCGACACATAATCCTCAAAGTCCTTATACATTTCGTCGTTGACTTCGAAATGCTTGGCTACAAGTCGGAATGCTGAAGACTGCTCTGCAAAGGTTTCGGGAGTACTATAACAGAACTCCATGAGTCGCAGCAGCATGAGTGACTGTTCACTACGCTGCAACTGATTTTCCATTCCGTGACAGATGCCCTCGATAATACTTTCCTTATCGAGATCCTGGCTTTCGTCATAAAGTGCACGTAGATCATCATACAGATCCAGATATTGCTGATAATTGCGAATACCGAAATGGCGACGCAAATAAGACATCAGGATCTGTCGAGAAGACGGCACCTCAAGTCCACTCTTTGATCCAAAAAGAGCGAACAGGTTGGTCAAACCAGAAAGGACAACGTCAGTCAACATGAAACGAAAGAATTACTTAAACTCAAAGAGTGAGAAAAAACCCGTAATAGAGAATACCTGCTTTACTTCAGGTGTCATTCCAGTAATAACAACTTTTCCACCTTTAGCAATCGTTTGTTTGCGAAGAGACAAGAAGAGACGGAGACCACTTGAAGAGATGAATTCCAGACCTGAACAATCGAGTACAATAGTCTTATCGGCATTAGCCATAAGAGGCTCCATATCGACGGCTGCCTGCTGGGAAGCTGCAGTATCAAGGCGACCGATAAATTGAGCATTAGCTTCAGTTTCTGTTATCTGAATTTTGATTTCCATAGTGATATAGAATATTGGATTATACAAACTGAGTAATATATTTTCGTGCGCAAATATAGACATTTTTTCACAAATAAAAATAATGAGAGCATAAAAACTTACTTTTTTTAGTTATATTTTGGACATTTCAACAAAAAATTCTATATTTGCGCTCATAATAAAATTAAAATGTAATGGCAGAAGCACAACAATCACTTGACGAGCAGATGGCACAGGCTCAGGCCATCGCCGATTATGGTGATGACAAAATACAGCATCTTGAGTGGACAGAGCACATCCGTCGCAGGCCTGGCATGTACATCGGCAAACAGGGAGATGGCTCACATTCAGATGATGGCATCTACATCCTATTAAAAGAGGTTATTGATAACTCAATCGACGAATATGCCATGGGTTTTGGCAAGCGCATAGAGGTTAAGATTACTGAGGATGGATATTGCTCGGTGCGGGATTTCGGTCGCGGTATTCCGCTGGGGAAACTGGATGCTTGTGTCAGCGAGATCAATACAGGAGGCAAGTACGATACCTCTGTCTTCAAGAAGAGTGTTGGTCTCAATGGCGTTGGTTTGAAAGCCGTGAATGCCCTCTCAAGCCACTTTTTCGTTCGCGCTTGCCGTAATGGTGAGAAGAAAGAAATTACTTACAGTGCAGCCAAGAAACTGGAAGAGTCCTCCGTCCTTCCTACAGATGAATCGAACGGCACTTTTGTAGAGTTCGTCCCTGATAATTCTATCTTCGAAAACTACAAGTTCCGCATGGAATTTGTAGAAACTTTGCTCAATAATTACAGTTATCTCAACATCGGACTCACGCTGACGCTTAACGGCAAGCGTTTTGTGAGCAAGAACGGTCTGGCTGATTTACTCAACGCTCGTATGGAGGCTCAGCCGCTCTATGAACCCATCCACTTACTTGGCAATGATATAGAGGTTGTCATCACTCATGGCAACTCCTATGGCGAACAGTATTATTCGTTCGTCAATGGTCAGTATACCAGCCTGGGAGGCACTCATCTGGCTGCTTTCAAAGAGGCTTCAGCGCGTGTCATTAAAGAGTTCTTTGCTCAAAAGAATTTTGAATACAGTGATATCCGCAACGGCATGGTTGCCGCGATTGCCATCAAGGTTCAAGAACCGGTGTTTGAGGCACAGACCAAGACCAAACTCGGTTCTACGCGCATGAGTCCTAACCCTGAAGATGTCACCATCCAGAAATTTGTAGGAGATTTTCTGAAGCGTGAACTTGATAACTTCCTGCATCGCGAATCTGAAATTGCTGAGGTTATGATGCAGAAGATTCAATCGAGCGAGAAAGAGCGTAAGGAACTGGCAGGTCTTTCAAAACAGGCCAAGGAACGTGCAAAGAAAGTCAACCTCCATAACCGCAAGCTTCGCGACTGTCACGTGCATTTGAATGACACTCGTGGAGATAAGCAGGAAGAATCTTGTATCTTTATCACGGAGGGCGACTCAGCGTCTGGTTCGATCACAAAAAGCCGCAATGTAGAGACACAAGCAGTTTTTTCCCTTCGAGGTAAACCGCTCAATTGCTTTGGTATGACCAAGAAGGTATGTTATGAGAATGAGGAGTTCAACTTGCTACAAGCAGCGCTGAATATTGAGGATGGCCTTGACGGATTGCGATATAATAAGGTCATTATAGCCACGGATGCTGATGTTGATGGTATGCACATCCGACTGCTTCTGATGACCTTCTTCCTGCAGTTCTTCCCCGAACTGGTTCGTACAGGTCATGTCTATATTCTCCAGACACCTCTCTTCCGCGTTCGCAATAAAAAGGTTACTCGATATTGCTATACAGAGGAAGAGCGTCTTGCAGCGATCACAGAATGCGGATCTACCGCAGAGATTACCCGATTCAAAGGTCTTGGAGAAATTTCTCCTGATGAATTCAAGCACTTTATCGGCAAGGATATGCGTCTTGACACGGTCATGCTACGCAAACAGGATGCCGTGCATGAAATGCTTGAGTATTATATGGGAAAGAACACCATGGAGCGTCAGGAGTTCATCATTAACAACTTAGTAATTGAGCTTGACGAAGCTTAACCAATGAAACTTATATTTCCTGGATCTTTTGATCCTTTTACCAAAGGCCACGAATCGGTCGTTCGACGTGCACTTGACTTTTCCGATGAGATTATAATTGCGGTCGGTTATAACGGCTTGAAAAGAAATAGCGGCATGTTCAGTGTTGAAGAGAGAGTGCGCATGATTTCTGAGTTCTATGCGGAGGAATCTCGTATCTCTGTCATCGCCTATACCTGCCTTACCACAGACATTGCTAACGAACTCGGTTGCTCGCACATCCTGCGTGGAGTACGTACAGTAATTGACTTCGAGTATGAACGAAACCTTGCTGACGTCAACCGTCACCTCACAGGCATCGAAACTATCTTGCTCTTCAACGAGCCAGCAATGGCACATATCACCTCTACTACGGTACGAGAGCTTCTCACCTTTGGAAAGGATGTTTCTGACTTTATGCCAGAGAATTTCCCTCCACTTGTTGTAAAACAGAAGAATGAACCCTACTTCGGTTAAAAAAACTGTCCGTCTGCTGCTCCTTCTCGGCTGCAGTTTCATGGCACAAACAGCCTTGGCTGATGTTTATAACAGCATCAAGTCCTATAGTCGTGCCATGATGGCCTTTGATGCACTTTATGTTGATACAGTGGATATGGATAAGCTCAACGAAATAGCCATCAAAGCCGTGCTCAAGGAACTTGACCCTCACTCCACCTATCTTGACGCAGAAGAAGTGTCAACAATGCAGGAGAACTTAGGAGGCAATTTTGAGGGTATTGGTGTCCGTTACCAGATGGAACATGATACACTTCTTGTCATCAATACCGTTACAGGTGGACCCTCAGAGAAAGTCGGAATCCTTGCAGGAGACCGCATCATCATGGTTGGAGACTCTACTATCGCAGGTATGAAATACCCCACCAAAGAGATCCAGCGTCGCCTACGTGGACCTAAGGGTTCTAAAGTCAAATTGGGAGTTTTACGAACGGGAGAGAAAGGACTGTTATGGTTCAACCTGACACGTGATAATATCCCTGTATATAGTGTTGATGCTTCTTACATGGCCGCCCCTGGCATCGGATACATCAAACTCAGCCGCTTCGCGCTCACTACCTCCGAAGAAGTAGAGAAAGTTATGAACGAGCTTAAGCAGCAGGGAATGAAAGATGTCATTATTGACCTGCAAGACAATGGTGGTGGTTATCTCAATGCTGCTGCAGAGCTGGCTGAGATGTTCCTGCTTGAGGACGAACTGGTGGTCTATACACAAGGACGCGCTGAAGGCCGACGCAACTACATCACACGTAGAAACAGAAACACTTTCCGTGGCCGCTTGATCATACTGATGAACGAACAGAGCGCCTCGGCCAGCGAGATCTTTGCCGGCTGTATGCAGGACGTAGATCGTGGCGTCATCATCGGCCGTCGAAGTTTTGGCAAAGGTTTGGTGCAAAGGCCAATCGATCTTCCAAACGGAGGTATGATACGTCTCACCGTGGCGCACTATTATACTCCATCTGGCCGCGACATCCAGAAACCTTACATCAAAGGTGATCAGAAGAGTTATCAGCATGACCTCATAGATCGTCTGCACCATGGAGAACTCACATCGGCCGATAGTATCCATCTCCCCGACTCTTTACTATTCCATACACGTGGTGGTCGTCCTGTTTATGGCGGAGGTGGTATCATGCCCGATGTATTTATCCCTCTTGATACCACAAAGCTATCCGAAGCCCATCGTGAGATTATTGCCAAAGGTACCATCAATAACTTTACACTGAACTACTTCAAGTCAAATCAGGCTAAAATCAAGAAGAAGATGCCTACGCTCGACGACTTTGTAAGTCAGAATTTTGAAGTTACAGATGAGATGGTATACGGGCTCATCAAGCAGGCACACAAAGACAGTGTCAGGAGCGATAGTCTTGAGACCCTTCTCACCAATGATCTCTTTCGTCTGCATCTCAAAGCCTATCTGGCCAACGATCTCTACGAGAATGGTGCCTTCACACGCATCATGAACCGCACCAACGATGCGTTTCTCAAAGCACTTGACATCCTGGCCGATGAAAAAAAGTATAAAGATATCTTACTATGCCATTATTAGAACTGCATTTTGATTTTGAACAAATACTCTCAGCATTCATTGTTATCTTCGCGATGATCGATATCACGGGTTCTATCCCTATTATCATCGATCTGAAGCAGAAGACCGGACACATCTATGCTGGTAAAACCACGATCTACGCGGGCATTCTGTTATACCTATTTCTCTTTGCCGGCAACATGGTCCTGGCACTGTTTGGTGTTGATATTCATTCGTTTGCCGTTGCAGGTGCCATCATCCTTTTTATCATGGCACTTGAAATGCTCCTCGGTCGAGACATCATGCAGTACGGTGGTCCGGGAGGTTCTTCTGCCCTTGTTCCGTTGGCCTTCCCTCTTATTGCAGGTGCTGGCACATTTACCTCTCTAATCTCCCTTCGCGCCGAATATAACATACTCAATATTATGATTGCATTAGCACTCAATCTTGGGTTTGTCTTCTTCGTTCTCAAATACTATCGACTTGTGGAACGCATATTAGGACAAGGCGGAATTTTCGTATTAAGAAAATTCTTTGGAGTAATCCTCCTGGCCATAGCTGTCAAGCTCTTCACGGCTAATCTGGCAGCTCTCTTTATTATTGCCAAATAACACTATTTATACTTTTATATAACCTATTTTATCACAGCTTTTGTTATGGTCAAGTTTCTTAAATCAAAAAAACATCGAAGCTTGTATCTTGAGCTTGCATTAAAGTATTTCGTCTCTCCTGACCACGTCCGACAACTGGCTCATGGCAAGGAATACATCTCTGCCAAAGAGAAAGAAATACACGACATTCTGATGTCACGCGGTGTTCTCCTCCGTCATCATTATGCCGAAGATTATTAAAAAATCAAGGAGCTGTTCCCACGAGGTTACAGCTCCTTGATTTTTTTATTAAAGACTTGTTATCCTTGCTTTTCGGCCTCTATAGCCTCACGCATTGCGACTTCTTCAGTAGTACTAGGCTGATCGAACTTCTTACGAATGAACTTGAAGTTTCGACCTAAGTACTTCTCTCGTACAATCGGATTCTCAGCAAGTTCCTCACTCGTTCCCTGAAAGAGAATCTTTCCTTCAAACAACAGATAAGCACGGTCTACGATGGAAAGTGTCTCAGGTGCGTTATGATCCGTGATCAGGATTCCAATATTACGATCTTTAAGTTTATAGACGATATACTGAATATCTTCAACCGCAATAGGATCGACGCCAGCAAAAGGTTCATCGAGCATGATGAACTTCGGATTGATAGCCAGACAACGCGCAATCTCACAGCGACGTCGCTCACCACCAGAAAGACGGTCTCCCAAATTCTTACGCACCTTCTGCAAACGGAACTCAGCAATCAGAGACTCTAACTTATCCTTTTGCTCTTCTGGTGTCATATCAGTCATCTCAAGGGTCGACAGAATATTATCTTCCACCGTCATCTTACGATAGACAGATGCTTCCTGTGCAAGATAGCCGATTCCCAATTTGGCTCGCTTATATACAGGCAACTTGGTAATCTCCTGATCATCGAGGAAAATACGTCCCTCATTAGGAGTCACCAGACCTGTAGTCATATAGAATGTCGTCGTCTTTCCTGCGCCATTCGGACCCAGAAGACCAACGATCTCTCCTTGTTTTACATCGATATTTACATGGCTGGCCACTGTGCGCGGACCATAACGCTTCACCAGATTATCTGTACGAAGCACGCTGCGGGTATCTTCAATATTATCCATGTTTTGTTAAATTTGGCGCAAAGATAATAATTTTTTTTTAATAATGCACACGATTAGTCCACTTTAATCATTTTTTACTTATATTTGCAGCTCAAAGATTATCTTTGTCACATCTAAAAAAGTAACAACTGTGTTTATCATAAAATGGATTCGCGATTTTGGCAGCTATGTCATCTTAATGAGAAGAGTCTTTACCAAGCCTGATCATTGGGGAGCTTTCTTTCGTCAATATATCAGAGAATGCAATGCTTTGGTAATCGATTCTATCGGTATCATCGGCATCATCTCACTCTTTATCGGCGCCGTCTGCTGCATTCAGATGCAGATGAATCTTTTCAGTCCTCTCCTACCACGATATACGATCGGTTTCACTACGCGTGAGATTCTTATGCTTGAATTTTCTTCAGCTATGATGTGTCTTATTCTTGCTGGAAAAGTAGGCTCGAACATTGCGTCAGAAATTGGAACCATGCGTATCACCGAACAGATTGATGCTCTTGAGATCATGGGTATCAATTCGGCCAACTACCTGATTTTCCCAAAGGTTTGTGCTTTGGTTTCACTGATGCCTATTCTAGTCATTCTCTCCATCGCCTTAGGTCTATGGGGAGGTGGACTTCTGGCTTGGATTACTGGTGCTCCATCCGTTGATAATTATGTCTATGGCATCCAGTCTGGAGTCAATGTTGAACACGCTTATTACGCAATCAAGAAATCTATGGTCTTTGGTTTTATCATCACCACTGTATCTGGATATTTCGGATATACCGTAAAAGGAGGAGCGCTGCAAGTAGGGCGTAATTCAACTCAAGCAGTGGTCATCAGTAGTATCATGATCCTGATGGCAGATGTCGTCTGTACTCGTCT
>DCIF01000027.1:15120-23885 GCA_002315795.1 Bacteroidales bacterium UBA1733 | reverse complement strand
GAAGAGAAAGACTGGATCCAGACCCTGGAACCTCTCAAAACTTTCGAGGCAAGATATACCATTACGCTACACTAAGCGACACAGTCAATTAATCACCATATACAAGAAAGAAATTGCAACGATTAATCTTCTGGGGAGTCATCCTCCTTGTTTTATTAATAGTAGGGCTGATCATAGACCAGCTCTACTATCGTATTATCCGTCTGTTTCTTGAGAAAAACACGGCACAGACTGTCCGGCTCTACACATTCATCACGGTTCTGCTGCTGTTAATCGGCGGCTATCTTATGGGGCATTACCTCACCCGTTTACAGATAAATGTCACAGAGGCTACAATCTTTTCTCAAAAAGTACCAAAGGCTTTTGATGGCTTTCGCATTGCACAAATCTCCGACTTTCACATCGGTTCATTCTCTGATGATCGTGGAAAAAACTTCGTACCGCAGCTGTTTGATGAGATCCTTGCTCAAAAACCAGATATCATCGTGTTCACAGGCGATCTGGTCTCTATGCGTGCTGCCGAAGCCCTCCCCTTCCGGAAGGAACTGAGACGTCTGGCCTCAGCCGGAATTCCAGTCTTTAGCATCATGGGCAATCATGACTATGCCGACTATATGCGCGGCTTCAGTGATGAGCGACGCAAACAGGACGTTGACAGTCTCATGCTCCTGCAACGTGAAGCGGGATGGCAGATGCTCAATAATACCACAGAACTCATCTGTCGTGGCAATGATTCTATTGCAATTGTCGGAGTAGAGAACATCGGAGAACCACCTTTCTCGGTCTATGGCAATCTGGCAAAAGCCATGGAGTCACTTGGTGGCCTCCATGGCGCAGATACACGCTTCACGCTTCTTCTATCACACAACCCTACACACTGGCGTAGCGAAGTACTTCCTCAGACCGACATTGATCTTACACTCAGCGGACACACACACGACATGCAGTTCCGCATCTTCGGATGGTCTCCGTCCAGTTGGAAATATGCGGAGCACTCCGGTCTTTATCATGAAGGCTCGCGCTATCTCTATGTCAATACCGGTGTAGGCTGTGTAGGTCCAGCCATACGTATTGGAGTCAAGCCAGAAGTAACCATCCTGACGCTCCGCTCGGAATAAATTAGGGTTTCTCCCAAACCTCAAAAGTCATCGGATAATCGTTCTTCTCATCGGCAGGAACGTCCTCAGCCGAGAGGAGGCGATAACCCGCTGGAATCGCAGGGATGACAGCATCGAACTCGCTAATAATAGTATGTACGCGCGTGATGTAAAGACGATCCGCATGTGGCCAGAAGAGATGATAAATCTGTGCACCACCAATCACGAAAGCATCAGCAGGAGCAGCAGCTAATGCATCATCAAGCGAATTGAAGATCTCAATGCTGGTACCTGGCTTGAGATTCTCAAGCAGTGGAGGATCGATGGCATAGTGAGCATCGCGCGTCACGATGATGTTATGTCGGCCAGGAAGCGGACGTCCGATAGACTCATAGGTCTTACGACCCATGATAACGGCATGTCCCATAGTGGTGGCCTTAAAATACTTCAGATCGGCCGACAAATGCCAGGGCATCTGACCCTGATAGCCGATGGCATTGTTCTCGGCAGCTGCAACAATGATATTCATGATTATCTGATGAGATAAGGTAATAAGAGTTCAACATCGCGTCTGCTTGCTTTCTGCCACCACTCATAGGGCTGCACACGCCAAGTACCAAGCGACTGTTTCTTACCGATGTCTGCACGATAGACAAATTCACTGATATAGCTACGCATATCCTTAACCGACTCAGTTACCGTATGATAAACACATTCATCGCTATCCCAGCCTAAACCATAAGGCAAGAAACCTCCACCACCTGATGCCTGATGCGAACTAAGAGCCACGAAATACTTCTGGTTAGGATCGAAGATACGGCCATCGGCCATGGTAGTAATATTTACACGTTCACCTACGGGTTTAGTGACATCAACCAGATAGTAAAGACCAGCGGCTTGAGTATAATTATACTGCGGAGTGACCAGTTCCGGACCAAATCGTCCCATCTGGATCTCGCCATTTGCATCGTACTTGAATGCTAACAGATGATCTTTATCAGATTTCATCTGGTTGAACTGGCGACCATAGCCATACTCAAGGAACTGCTTCACTTCATAACCATACATCCACATCTTATGCACCTGATTCTCGTATTTATAGATCGAGAAGAGCTGACGCATCGTAAGTGCTCCTGGCAGAATATCGTTGAAATTGGAAAGACAGCTCACAAACGAGATATCAGCACCTGTGATAAAGAACTGTACTTCATGAATCAGGTTAATAAGCGACGACGGACCTACGAGACTGGCACCAGCATCAAGCTTCTCGTTAATATTACCGACAGGACGATCGAGGAACTGATCTACGCGCTCCTTAAAGCCAATGACCTGGTCCAGATACTTCTGGCTGGAAGGATACTTACTGGTCTGAGTGAGCTTCGGACTATAGCTGGCCTTCAGATGATTGTTCGCCTTACGCTCCTTACCGAACAGGATCTTGAGTGAGGCAAACTCCTCTGCATGAGGCAGTGGCTGCAACACACACACAGAGTCGCCAAAATTGTTGACGAAGATAGAATCTTCCTGAAGATGATCATGTGCAATGAGCGCAACATCAAAACCACGAACTTCCTTAATGACACGCAGTGCGCCATCCTTGACTGTATCACCAGCAGCGTTGACATAATCAACTTCCTCATGACCGGCATGGAAAAGACCGATGATCATATCAGGGTTCTCTCGCTCCTCTATGATAGGAATCCACTGTTCGGCCGACTCCTTCATGCTGATAAAGCGGATATTTGGAAGTGCTGTCTGCGACATCCAGTTGTCTGTCTCGGTTGAGATAAGGCCCAGAACAGCTATGCGATAACCTTTCCTCTCAAGCACGCAATAAGGCTGAAAGAAAGGATCATCAGTCTTATTATTAAGGGCATTAGCCGCCAGCCATGGCATCTGGAACTCACGCATCAGGTGGTCACGATAGACACTCTCACCTCCTTCCAGATCGTGATTACCCACACATAGGACATCATATTGCATGAAGTTGGCCATACGCGAAGCCAGATGCGGCTCACGCTTGGCCTCATAGTTATAGTAATACATGGCAGGGGTACCCTCAGTGAGGTCTCCACCGTCAATCAGCAAGGTACCATTAGGGTTCTTTTCACGCGTCTGATCAACGAAGGAATAGATGTTGGCAAGACCAATGGTGTCAGGACGCTGACGCAAGAAATCGTATGGCAGAAATTTGCCATGCACATCAGTGGTGTAAATCAGGTCAACTTCATTCGATGCAGACTGATCGCTCTGCTGACAGGAAGCCAACAGAAGACAGACACCAAACAGTAAAAGGTTAATAGGCTTTCGCATAATATATAGGTTATTCGACGTACAGAACCAGGCCCTTCAGGTATTCGCCTTCAGGATGGTAGATGTTAATAGGGTGGTCGGCTGGTTGATGCAGTTGATGAAGGATGCGCACACGTCGACCGGTCTGTGCAGCAGCAGAAAAGACAGCGCAGCGGAAATCATCTTTCGTGACTACCTGTGAGCAACTGAAAGTGAAGAGGATACCCCCTGGCTTGATCTTCTCAAGCGCTTTGGCATTGAGCTTCTGATAACCGCGAAGCGCATTGCGAAGCACTTTCTTATGCTTGGCGAAAGCAGGAGGATCGAGGATGATCAGATCGTAGAACTCACCTTCAGGGAGCTGAGCTCCGAAGCGAGCAGGATCGTCAAGAAAGTCAAAAGCATCTGCTGCAAAGGCCTGATGGCGAGGATCGTCTGGGAAGTTCAGATCTACATTCGCATTAGTGAAAGAGATGGCCTGCTTAGAAACATCGACCGAATGTACAAGTTCAGCCTTGCTACGCATCGCATAGAATGAGAAACCTCCCGTGTAACAGAACATATTGAGCACCTTGCGACCTTCAGAATATTTCTGTACGAGAGCACGGTTCTCACGCTGATCTACGAAAAAGCCGGTCTTTTGGCCTTTGAGCCAATCGACGTGAAACTTCAATCCGTTTTCCAGTGCCACATCGCTGATCGAGGCTTCCAGAGCTTTACCTTCGGCGGCAGAACCAACGGGTTTTCCATCAATGATCAGGTAGCCATTGACACTCTCCCCCTCTGCAGCAGCCTCCTGACGTGCCTCTGTCTTATAAGAAAGCGTCGTCTCCGACTTATAGTAAACATTGCGAATCTCAGCACCAGCCACACGTATCAGATCTTCAGCCAGAGCCTCTCGGATGAAGTGAATACCCTGTGTATGTGCCTGCATGACGGCCGTATGCGCATAGACATCAATGATAAGACCTGGCAGACCATCGCCCTCGCCATGCACGAGACGATAAGCATTATTATCCTCACGAATCAGTCCTAATGAGCAACGGAGCTCGTAAGCCGACTGCAAGCGACGCAAGAAGAAGTCATCATCAAATTCCTCCTCATCGAATGAAAAGATACGTACAGCTATCGACCCTATCTGGTACTGACCCAATGCCAGGAACTGATCTTTCTGGCTCAGCACGCGTACCCAGTCGCCTTCTTCTGGCTGACAGTCCTCCCCTGTCTCTTCATCGATCATCTTGTCGATGGCTCCAGAGAAGACCCAAGGATGAAAGCGAAGGAGCGACTCTTCCTTGCGAGGTTTTAGTATGATGTTGGTCATAATTCAATTTTTCATTTTACTGTCCTAACAAAGGAGCAATGATAAATTTCCAGATATCATTGGCATTGACATAGACCATCAGTGCAATGATGATAGCCATACCTACATATTGTGCACGTTCCTTGGCCTTGTCACTGATAGGTCGACGGATGATCGCTTCAATAAGCAGGATAAAGATATGTCCGCCATCCAGACCAGGTATTGGCAGGATGTTCATGAAGGCCAATGCCACTGAGAAGAAGGCTGTCATAGACCAGAAGGTGATCCACTGCCAGGTCTCAGGGAAGATTGATCCCATGGTACCAAAGCCGCCAAGCGACTGTGCACCTTCCTTGGTGAAGACAAGTTTGAACTGACGCACATAGTTATAGAGCATCGTCCAGCCACGCTGAATACCTGCAGGAATAGATTCGAGGAACGAATATTCGATGTGGGTAGAGCAATGAGCCATAAAGTTACGCTTGAAGACCCCTAACTTGCCGTCTTCGGTCAGAGTCACAGAGGCATGCATCAGAGAATCTGCGCGATAGAAATCCACATCGAGGGTCTTACCTGCATTCTCCTGCAGCAGAAGCGCCATGGTGTGCGATGGCAAAGCCAGTGAGTCTCCAGCCATAAGGCCGGCTTTTTCTGCAGGACTTGCTGCGGCTACAGAATCGATGACGAAAGGCAGTAATGGCGTAGCAAAAAGCTCCAGCTGGAGAGGTTCACGCAAGAAGACCTGACCCATCGTATCTGGCAAAGCAATGACACACTCTGCACCATTACGCTTCACCGTGACATCGTTGGCCAGCAGCAGTCGCGAGTGCAAAGTACCCAGATCTACCGTCTTTCCATCGACGAGAAGAAGTTCATCGCCTTCTTCAAATCCAAGACTATGTGCATATTCGCTATAGGTCAGACCGTATGGCAGATTCTGGAGTTCGACAATGTCCTTACCCCAATACCAGCACATGCAGATATAGATCAGTACTGCGGTGATGAGGTTGTTGACTACGCCACCAACCATAATCATAAACTGGGCGAACTTACCTTTTTTGACGAAAAGGTTATCACCCTCCATATCCTTGATATCATCGGCAGAATGTGTCTCATCGACCATACCAGAAATGGCACAATAGCCACCTAGAGGAATCCAGCCAATACCGTATTCTGTCTCACTCGGATTAGCCTTGGTGCTGACCTTGAGATTACAGATGAAGAGGCCTTCCTTGTTCCAACGCAGGAGGGCAAACTGAGGTGTGTCAAAGAACATATAGAACTTCTCAACCCCAACCTTGAATATGCGAGCCCACATGAAGTGACCCAATTCATGCACGAAGACCAGGATGCTCAGTGCAAGGATCAGCTGAAGGGCCTTAAACAAAAATACTTCCAATTTCTATTCTAAATGATAAATTGTAAACAACTACTTACTATTTAATATTTGCAAAGCAATGCGTCTTGCCTCTGCATCAATAGCGAAATAATCTTCTAATGAAGGCTCTGCTACGAATGGCATGAGTTCAAGCGTCTTTTCGTTGATCTCTGCCATCTGCAGGAACTTGCACTGACCACGGCGGAAAGCCTCGTTGGTGACCTCATTCGCTGCATTGAGCACACAGGTGCGGTCGCCACCTTTCGCCATCGCCTCAAATGCCAGTCGAAGGTTAGGAAATCGCTCCATATCCGGACGCTCAAAGGTCAGATGCGCATAATCCTCAATGCGTAGTTTGCCATTGATCTGACTAGGCATGCGGTCTGGATAGCTCAGCGCATAAGCAATAGGCACCTTCATATCAGGCTGACCCAGCTGCGCCTTGATAGCTCCATCGCTGAATTGAACCATCGAATGGATGATACTCTGAGGATGAACAGCCACCTCAATCTGCTCTGCTGTCATACCGAAGAGCCATTTGGCTTCAATAACCTCAAAACCCTTGTTCATCATCGAAGCAGAGTCGATGGTAATCTTCGCTCCCATGTCCCAATTTGGATGCTTAAGCGCCTGAGCAGCCGTAACATCGACCATCTGATCCATCGTAAACGTGCGGAAAGGTCCGCCACTAGCGGTAATGATCAGCTTATCAATCGGATTATCGAGGTAGTGTGGCATGTCTGGCTTGTCCGAATTCTCGATCCAAGGGAAACATCCACGTGCAATGCTTTCACCTTGCAGACACTGGAAGATTGCAGAGTGCTCAGAGTCAACAGGCAGGATAGGTACCTGATATTCGCGACAGAGGCCATTGATCAACTGTCCGGCCACCACGAGCGTCTCCTTGTTGGCCAATGCCAAAGCCTTCTGCGCTTTGATAGCTGCAACCGTAGGCTCAAGACCTGCAAAACCCACCATCGCAGTGACCACCACGTCTATAGGTCCGGCTGTAACTACCTGGCAGAGGCTCTCTGAACCTGTCCATACCTTGATAGGCAGATCGGCCAGTGCGTCCTTGACTTTGTCATAGTAATTCTCATCGACAATCACCACCACCTCTGGCTTGAACTGGCGAGCCTGCTCTATCAGCAAGTCGGCCGAACGGTGAGCGGTGATGGCATATACTGAAAAGAGGTCAGGATGCTCAGCACAGACCTCGAGTGTCTGCTTACCAATGCTTCCTGTACTTCCTAAGATTGCTATAGTTCTCATAGATGATTTCTTGTATCCGACGGATAAGGGCGCAATTCACCCCTCCCATAATAATGGCGCAAATATACTCATTTTTTCTCATATTTCGATGTTTTATGTAATAAAAGTAGTTCTATCTATAGATTTTCTCACTGTTTCATTTAGAAATCTGCAAAAAATGGTTAACTTTGCGCACTGAAATGAAACAGTTGCACTATTTTTGACAATCAGAATTATGAATATTGCAGTACTTTTAGCTGGTGGCAGTGGCAGACGCATGGGCGGTCCAGAGCCAAAACAGTTCATCATGGTCAGTGGCAAGAGCATCCTCGAACATAGCATCAGAGCATTCCACAATCATCCGCAGATTGACGAGATTGTGATCGTTGCCCATGCCGATTATGTTGATCGAATCAGCGAGATTGCGACCCCTTATCCCAAGGTCAAACACATCGTACCAGGAGGAAAGGAGCGATATGACAGCAGCCTCGCGGCGATTGGCATTTACATACAGAATGAGGAATTAGAATTGAAGAGTGAGGTGTTGAATCTTTTGATTCATGATGCGGTTCGTCCTCTGGTTTCATCTCGAATCATCTCAGACTGTGTTGAAGCCCTCCAGACGTATAAGGCAGTAGATGTCGCCATTCCTTGCACAGACACCATCGTGGAAGTCAATGCTGAAGGACACATCTGTCACATTACTCCGCGCGCTATGTTACGAAACGTTCAGACCCCGCAGTGTTTCCGTCTCAGCACCATCGCAGAAGCTTATCAGAGAGGATTGAGCGACCCCGATTTCATCACGACCGACGATTGTGGCGTGGTGCACCGTTACATGCCAGAAGAACCGATCTATGTGGTTGAAGGAGACACAACCAACATCAAAGTGACCTATCCTGAAGACCTGATTCTGGCAGAAAAGATTCTTTCGTCAAAATGAAAAAATCCCTACCTATTACCCTCGGCATCATACTTTTATCAGGAGTATTGACTACCTTCATTGCTCCAGCTATCGTGCGACGTTACATCTGCGATAACGGTCAGGAGATCCTGGGTCGAAGAATTCTGGTGAACGATATCAGAGCCAACATCTTTACAGGTGCTATCTGCATGGAAGGACTCACCGTCTTCGAGCAGGATGGTATTGAGCCATTCATCCAGCTGACCAGTGCAGAGACCAATCTCTCGATGTTGCATCTGCTTACAGGCATCATCGACCTTGAGACTTTGCAGCTGAATCAGCTCGACGTAAAGGTACAGCAGCGTGATACGGTTTTCAACTTCACCGACATCCTTCAGCGTTTCTCCAACTCAGACAATGCCTTAGATGAAGACCATCACGGTTTTCCGCTAGTGATCCGCGACATTGCACTTACCAAGAGCCGCATTCACTACCAGGACTTGCTCGTGCGCAGCAACATCCGCATCAACGACATCAACT
>DCIF01000027.1:0-15030 GCA_002315795.1 Bacteroidales bacterium UBA1733 | reverse complement strand
CTCACCACGCAGATGAGCTATAATGATCGTACTCGCCAGTATTCCATTGAGTTCCTGCTCAAGGAGTTCAGCCTCGAAGGCCTCCTCCCCTACCTTCAGCAGTCACTTTGGGCCGAGAAGCTCACCGGTCTGCTCAATGCCGACATGAAGATGGAAGGTAATCTCAGTCATATCCTTGATTTCCGGCTCACAGGTCTGGCCAAAGCCTACGATATCTATATGGAAGACGATCATGGAGATGCCGTCTTCAGTTGCGACAGCGTACAGATGAACGTGCGCGAAATGAATCTCATCGAGAACCGCATCTCACTGAGTCAGATGGTGATGCACGAACCTACGCTCTATGTCACTTACGATACAGACAGCCTTGACAACTTCGACCGCATGACCAGGATTGCCGAAGAAAAGATGCAAGAGCTGACTGCTACACTCGTAAAGACCGACGAACCCACCTATTCTGTTACAGAGACAGATACCAAGCACGATTTCAATCTCTATATTGACCAGTGCCAGGTGCTCGATGGAGATCTCTTCTATCGTGATGAAGCTACATCGGTCATGCCTTTTCAGTATCAGGTAAGTGGCATCAGTCTCAACGCACCCAACTTCTCGCTCAGTGGTCGTAATCATCTCAAAGGCAAAGCCATCCTGGGCCAGACAGGTTCTGTCACGCTCGAATATCACGGCAAGTTACAAGACGAGCGAAACCTGCGTCTGGAGGTACATGCAGCAGACGTAGAACTGACCGACTTCTCTCCATATACCCTTCAGATGTTCGGCAATGCGCTCGACAATGGCACACTCTCGGCCGACATCAAGATCAACGCCAACGAGGGTAATCTGGCCGGCGAGGCTTCATTCCTGGCCGATCAGCCGATGATCAGCAAGAAAAAGAAAGGAATCGAACCAGAGATGCCTGTACCTTTCCGCACTGCCGTCAATCTGCTAACCGACAGCCACGGCAAGTGTCGCATCAGTGTACCGATCTCAGGCAACTTAGACGAACCTCAATTCTCATACAAACGAATTCTCTTCCGTCTGGTTGGCAAATTGCTCATTCGTGCGTGCACCTTCGGCATTCGGTTCAACGGTTCGTCACAAGACTCTATCCAGCTTAGTACACTCTATCAGGATTTTGACATCAACGACATCGATATCGAAGAGTTTGCTACAGATTCCCTAGGAGAAGAACTGCTCAAAACAGATTAAAAAATCACCAGCCACAATCGCGTAGCTGGTGATTATTCAGTATTTGATATTTACTATTTACAAAAAGAAAAGGAGCACATGCTCCTTTTTCTTATTTGTTCAGTCCATTGTTAGCAATCAGCCACTCTGCAATCTGTACGGCATTGAGTGCTGCACCCTTCTTGATCTGGTCACCTACGAGCCAGAAAGTCAGACCATTTTCGTTAGCGAGGTCCTTACGTACACGGCCTACGTAAACGTCATCCTTGCCAGCCAGGAAGAGAGGCATTGGATAGGTCTTGGTAGCTGGATCGTCCATCAACTGTACGCCCTGGCCATTCTTGATAGCTTCCTGGAACTGCTCTACGCTAACAGGCTCCTCAGTCTCTACCCATACAGCCTCAGAGTGGCTACGCAGAGAAGGTACGCGTACGCACATGGCTGAGCAGGCAGCATCAGTATGCATGATCTTGCGAGTCTCGTTAAACATCTTCATCTCCTCCTTGGTGTAACCGTTGTCACAGAACACATCGATCTGAGGGATGACATTGTATGCCAACTGATAAGCGAACTTCTCGACAGTCACAGGCTCATTGTTCAATACCTGACGGTACTGAGTCTCTAACTCCTTCATAGCCACAGCACCAGCACCTGAAGCGGCCTGGTAAGAAGCGATGTGGATACGCTTGATATGGCTGATATTCTCAAGACACTGCAGAGCCACTACCATCATGATAGTAGTACAGTTAGGATTTGCGATGATGCCACGTGGACGGTTGAGCGCATCGGCAGCATTACACTCAGGTACTACCAGAGGCACATCAGCATCCATACGGAAAGCTGAAGAGTTGTCGATCATTACGGCACCGTATTTCGTGATGTCAGCAGCAAACTCTTTCGAGGTACCACCACCGGCAGAAGTAAAGGCGATATCTACGTCTTTAAAGTCCTCTGGATTGTGGGTTAGTTCCTTGACAACAATATCCTTGCCACGGAAGTTGTAAGTACGGCCGGCACTGCGAGCAGAACCGAACAAAAGAAGCTCATCAATTGGGAAATTACGCTCAGCAAGTACCTGAAGGAACTCCTGGCCAACGGCGCCACTTGCACCGACAATTGCTACTCTCATCTTTAAATAATTATTATACTATAGTGGATTATTGAACGCAAAGGTAGACATAATTTCTGCAAATCTTTGTCTCAATAGAAAAAATCTGCGCCATAGTAAGAAAAAATGACAGAATTTGGCTCAATCTGCCAAATCAAATTGGCATTCTAATATTGCGTATGCTATGATAACCAGTTATTTCTTGTCTAGTTTCCGATACAGATAAGGTTCTACGACATAGGCAAAGACCACAGCGCTGAGCAGTCCAACCAGCGTAGCAAAACCCACTGAGCGGATGGCCGGATGTGTGGCGAAATTCATCGAACCTACCGTGATAACCAGTACCAGTGCAGAGAGTGAGATGGCGGTCTTATGATAGTTGAGTATAGGATTTTGTTCCGAGGCCTCCACCAGTCCGCACATCACGAAGATCGAATAATCTACGCCAATGCCGAAGATAAAGGTCGAGATGATGATATTGATCAGATTGAACTGCTGACCGAAGATATTCATCACTCCCAGAACGATGATCCACGAGATCACGATCGGAAGGAAACAGAGCAGTGTACGCTTCAGGTTCCAGCGGAAAGAGAGGAACAACACCAGCAACACAAAAGCCATCGACACCCACTGCAGGATATCAAAATCCTTACCAAGCTGACGCAGCGTCTCAGCCGCGTAGTAGTAAGTATCGAGCACCATCAGGTTCGGCTCCTGAGCCACAGCATCGCAGATGCGGTGATAGTCGGTCGTGTCACTGCGCACAGAGTCCATCTCACAATAGACCGTTGAGAAACAGAGATACGATCCGTCATAGCTCTGCTCCATCGTGGTGGTCAGATAACCATCAGGAATCAGGCCAGCGTCATAGAGTGCATCTGGCTCATAGTGGCGCGTAGCCGCCTCAAAGAAAGGCTCAAAGGCTGCTGGGTTCAATCCGGCTTTCGGTGCACATTTCAAAATCAGCTGACGCACCTTGGCCAGACGTTCCTCATTCCAGTACTGTCGCCAAGTGTCTATGCGCTGCTGCTGCACAGCCAGCGGAATGAACAGTTTCGAGGTGTGCGAGTAGTCATACACCAGTCCGACTTCTTGCAAAGAATCAAGCTTGGCAGACAAAACGCTGAAGTGTGCCAACGCTTCCTCCATCGTAGCACCACCAGCAGCGAAATACTGACTTCTGCGACCTGAAGACGTCTTTTGACGCACGCAAGTCTCAGTCTGCTGCTGATCGTTGGCGATGTAACCTAAGTTACGCATATCAGCATCGAAGTTCGTACCTCCCCAAAAGTAGTAACCCACACTGACACAGGTCAATAAGGCAATCAGAATCAGGAGTGGCCGATTACGGTCTATCCGATAAGCATTGATGCGGTCTATGAGGGCAAAGGCACGACGATTGACCTTGTTTTTCTCCTTATCGAAGAACGGTGGCAGCCAGATCAGCGAGAAGAGTGTAGTGCCGGCTATGGCAAACGAGGCAAAGAGGCCGAAGTCCTGAAGCAGATCGGTATTGATGAAGATCAATCCTAAGAACGAACCAATGGTAGTGACACACCCCATCAGCACAGGCTTCACCTGATCACGCAACACCTGCACAGGATCTCCCACATATTTATAATGTGTGATGACATGCAGCACATAACTCAAGGCTACACCCAACACAATGGCCCCAATACCCAAGGCCAGCAGAGAGAACTGTCCCTTGATAAAATACATCATTGAAAGGCCGAAGGCTGCGCCGAAAGCCACTGGCAACAACAGCAGTGGAATGGTGTTCCAGTTGCGGAAACACAGACAGATCACCAGCAGCACCAAGGCCAGCGAACCCAGGATGTTGAGCATAATATCCTGCTTGATGGTCCATGAGTTATACGCACCGCGTACCACCGTGCCATAATAACCGATGCTGATCCCAGGTGCCGTCCTCTGCAACTGGTCTCTGATGGCGTTGATACGCGCTACCAGCGGCGCATTGTGGCCCGAATCTGTACCAGAGAAGAGCGGTGTCAGAATGACAACTGCCATCGTAGAGTCAGGGACAAACAGGTGTCCGTTGACCATGCGGTACGACCCGCTCAACGTGGTGCGCAGATCCTGCAACTCGTCCTGCAGCACATGACGCATACCCAGCGGATCCATCTGCAGCAGTTCAGGGAAGGCCTCTCCTATCAAGGTGCTGGCTTGCTCTCGGTTCTCCTGCATCTGCAGCTGCACCTTCTCTTCGGTCATCAGTGTGTCAAAACCCGCATAACAAGCAGTATCTACAAAGCTAGGCAGATGCTGCTCCACATACTCCACGGCCTCAAACAACAGGTCATTAGTCTCAATCTTCGAGAAGAGGTCGGCAATCGTCTTCTGGTCTTCAGGCAAGGCGCTCTCTATAGCCAGCAGCGAATCGCAGAAGGCATCTACCACCTGGCAGACGCTATCTACCCCTACGCCACTGCTGTCTTCGAAGACAATGAACGTCTTATCCTTGATTCTCAGATTCGAAAACGCCAGTTTTACCGAACCGTCCTCGTTGTGCGAAGCGGGCAACAGACGCACGATGTCCTCCTCCAGATGAATCTTCGTAGCATAGAAGCCGAAGACACCTAAAAGTAAGAACATCGACACCAGCCAGAGGAACCGATGTCGATCAAAGAAGTGATAAATCTGTATAAAAAGTTGCGTCATTGACGAGCCTCAATAAAATCATAAAGGTCTGCAAAGGTCTTGATACTCTCCAGATCGGCCTTCTCGAGCGTGATACGGTAGGTTGCCTGCACAATACCCACCAGGTCAATGAGACTGATGCTGTCCAGATCGAGCGTATCATAGATGACCGCGTCAGGAGTGATGACCGACTCTTCGAGTTCAAACTCTTCGGCCACTTTCTTATTGAGAGTTGAGATGATTTCTGCTCTATTCATTACTTGTATCAGTTGTTTTCGTTCAATATTTGCGCTACGTTCTGTCTGAGGGTCTTAGCCTCCTTTACCTGGTCAGCGTGCAGCAGGCAGCACCATTGAGCCTTCAATGTCTTCAGCTGCCGGTAGTACCACCAAGCCAGTTTCCCCATCCACGGCCAGAGGGCCAGATAGACGAGCGTCTGCCACCAGAGACCGAACGTAAAGCCCAGGACAAGCAGCGTTATCAGGGCCGTCAGCGGATAGATCAGCAGCGCAGAGAAGACATAGCGGTAAGTGTTTGTAAACATCTTGTCGGTCTTCAACATCAGCGGCGGCAGTCCATAGCAGAGAGCGTGTGGCCAGAGGCATACCAGCCAGAGAGGCAGCAATAACAGCATCAGCAATGACATCACCAACGTTTCTGCAGCGCCAGGAGCCGACATCATCACCGGCTCAGTAGTTCCTATCTGTCTCAGCTGCTGACGCAGCTTCTCAGCCTCACTGATGAGCTTCTCATATTGTGCATGGCCATTCAGTCTGGCGGCAAAAGCCTGGTCTTTCGGCAGACGCTCAGGCAGAGTCAGCCGCTCACGCTGTGCATAATTGAGGGTCGAAAGACGTAAGAAATCCTTGGTTTCATAATCCTGTTCTCCCTCGTCAAGCATCATCTGCTGTATGGTATCATGAATCTGATGTGTCAATTTACGCATCACGGTCGATGGCCGCTGCTGGTATTCTTCGTAGTATGGCTGCAGCGAGACAGCAGGAGCCACCTTCCAGATGAAGTCTATCTGCACATCGAAATAGTCGCTGTAGTGTGTAGCCGTTGGCAGGATCTTGATGTCCTCCTTCCATCCGTTCTGCTCAGCCGCATTGAAGGCGATACGCACTGTGCCAGTAGTGAAGCGGTTCAGATAGTGTCCCTGCGTATGTCCAGCCTCAGGAAAAACCACAAACGGGAAACCAGCATTGAGGCGCTCGGCCACCTTGTTAAACGACTTGAAGTTGCTCTCAATGCCGTTGGCTCCCTCCCAACCGAAACGGAAAGCAGGCACCATACCCACCCACTGAAGGAAGCTCGTAATCTTCGGATGGATCTCAAAGAGGTCAGCTCTGGCCATGGCGCACATCCGCACCTTCATAGGCAAGGCAAAAAGGATGTTGAGCGGATCGTTGCCCGTATTCTGGTGATTGCAGACGATGAAATAACGGTCACCCTCCTTAGGCAGATTCTCCTGGCCGAAGACATAACGCTTACGCAAAAGCATCCTGTCGTGCACCTGCTTGATATACCATTTGAAGCTATAATAGATTGAATCTGCCATATTTTCACCAAAAATCGCCGCGAATTTACACATTTAAAATAATAAATGCAAGAAATGTGCATGTTTTTATCACATCTAACAGATAATTTACATATATTTGCTGCAAATTTCAAACTACCCTTGACAATGTTCGGATGTGGCTTTCGTCGTCTATGAAGGTGCTTTGTAAAATCAAAAACTACCTTCATTGGTCAATGAAACCGGATCTTGAAATCAAAATCCGGTTTCGGAGATCTTGGAAAGGACTTCGCGCAATTGAAAAGCCCTTTCCTAGGTCTCGGATTTCAACAATACGTACGTGGTGTTGATATTCTTAGCCAAGAATACCCTTCAGCAGATCGCCAGCCGCACCGGCAAGACCAGATTTATCGCCAGCCAGTTTGCCGAGGACGCTCTTAGCGAGATCGCTGTTGGCAAAATTCTTGGTCATGTACTCCTGAAGTTCCTTAGCAGCAATCTCAAGTCCCTTGCTCTTGATGAGAGCAACAGCGTCGTTGATGTTGGTGAGTGACATGAGCTTCTCTTTCAGACCTGGATTTGACTCAAGGAGTGCTACCAGCTTTGTGATTGTACTTGCATCCATAGTTTTTTGTTTTTGTTGTTATGTTTTTGTGTTATGTAGTCTTTGGTTGTGATTAAACGAGGCGATAACGACTATTGAATCTCGACGACCGTGATGCCGACACCTCCTAACTGCACATGTTCGTCATGATAGTTGGCGATACCCGGGACGGTAGAAAGGTACTGGCGGATGGCCTGACGGAGTGCTCCTGTGCCTGTGCCATGCAGGATGCGCACCTCGCTCATAGAGAGCAAGATAGCGTCATCGATAAAATAGGTCACCGCCTGCAGGGCCTCATCGGCACGCATGCCACGGACGTCAATCTCCTGCTTGAACTTAGCGCGACGCTCGCTCATCATATCTACCGCACCCTTGCCGATAGTGTCAGCCAGATGAGAGAAGGGAGAAGAGAGAGCTTCTTTCTTGAGCTGGTTCTTTGAGATGACCTCAAGACGGCTCATATCCACGTGACTGCGAATCAAGCCGAAGGCCACCTCGCACTGACGACCGCTGATGGAAAGGACTTCTCCAGCGGTCTGTTGGCCACGAAGGCGAACCATGCTGCCGACGATAAGGAGATTCTCCCCGGCCTGCGGACCCACCCCGGTCCTCCCTCGCAGGGAGGAGGATTGAGAGTTAGAATCAGCTGATGGTAACTTTTGACTCCCTCCCTTTGAGGGAGGGCCAGAGTGGGTCTGTTGTGTCCTTTCCTTAAACGCCTCATGTTCCTTTCGGATCTTTCTCGTCGCCTCCTTCTCAGCTTGTGCTTCCTTGATGTCCTTGATGGTCTTCTCGATACGCGCGTTGGCCTGCTGCAGGAGCGTGGAGGCCTCACTGCGTGCTTTCTCCATGACCTCATGACGTTTCTGTTTCAGCTCACGCGTCTTCTCGTCATATTCCTGCGACTTCTGCTCGAGTTCCTTCTCCTGCTGGTGCACTTTCTGGCGTTTCTGTTCCCAATAGCGCTTGTCTCGACTGATGTCCTGCAGGTATTTGTCCATGTTGACATAGTCACTACCAACGATGTTCTTAGCCTCCTCGATGACATCGTTGGGAAGTCCGATTTTGTGCGCGATCTCGAGCGCAAAGGAAGAACCAGGACGACCGACCTCTAAACGGAAGAGCGGACGCATCTCGCCGCGATCGTAGAGCATAGCGCCATTGACGATGCCAGGAGTCTCGTCGGCAAAGAGCTTGAGATTGGTGAAGTGAGTGGTAATGACACCATTGACCTGCTGGCGGTTGAGTTTGCCGAGGATAGCCTGCGCGATAGCGCCACCAATCTGTGGCTCGGTACCTCCTCCGAACTCATCGATCAGCACAAGCGAAGGATTGCCGGCATTGCGCAGGAAGAACTTCATGTTCTGCAGGTGGCTGGAGTAGGTAGAAAGATCGTTGTCGATGCTCTGTTCATCACCGATATCTACGAAGATATGGTTGTAGATGGCACAGCTGGAATTATCTTTCATCGGCACAGCCAGACCATGCTGCAGCATGTATTGCACCAGACCAAGCGTCTCAAGGCAGACCGACTTGCCACCGGCATTCGGTCCGGAGATGAGGATGATACGCTGTTTCTTATGATCAAGCAGGATGTCGAGTGGCACGACCTTCTTGTAGTCAGCAGCAGTAGGCAACAGGCCATGCTGCTCGTTGTAACGCTTATACCTTATATACAATAGCGGATGGCGAGCCTGTACCCAGTCTGTAATATTACGATCTGAGAGCTGTGGCACAATGCCATCGATGCTCTGTGCAAAGCGTACCTTGGCGCGAAGGAAGTCAATCTGACCGAGGAAATCATAGCCAGCCAGCAGGTTGTTGACCTCCGGACGGATAAGATTGGCGATGCCGGTAAGAATGCGGATGATCTCCTGTCGCTCCTCACCTTCAAGCTCACGGATGCGGTTATTAGCTTCAACGACTTCGGCCGGTTCTACGAAAAGGGTCTTGCCTGTGGCCGACTCATCGTGCACAATGCCACGGAGCTTGCGCTTGGATGACGGAGGGATAGGGATGACCAGACGACCGTCGCGCATGGTAGGAGTAGTATCTTTATCGACCACACCTTCGGCCTGAGCGCTGCGCAGGATACTATTGAGCAGACGACCGATACCAGAGAGGTTACGTGCCATCTCATGACGGATCTCGGCCAACTGAGGAGAGGCATTGTCACGGATCTCTCCCGTAGGAGTCAGGGTCTGATCGATCTTGCGGATGATATCCGGAAAGGTGACAACATCGGCAGCCAGCGCGCGGAGCAGCGGGAAACGATCGGCAAAACTGATGTTGGCCGAACCTCCCAGTCCATCATCCATACGGAACTCCTGTCCCTCACGCGGATTGAGATACTGCGCCAGGCTCTGGATAGTACGTAGCGAACGCATGAGGTCATAGAGTTCCTCTACCTCCATAAAGGTACCAGCCAGACGGATGCGTTTGAGAGGAGTGGTGAGATCGAAAAAACAGTCAGTCGGTAAAGGTTGTGTGGCCTGCTCGATGATCTGTTTCATCTCGGCAAGCAGGCTCAGTTCGTGTTGCAAAGCACGGCGGTCGGTGAGGAACTGCATCTCATCGACACGCTGCGCGCCTAAAGGACAGAGGGTGCTGAGACGCACCTTCTCGCGGATCTTGTCAAATCCGAGTTTGGATTCGAAATTATCTGGATAAATCATTTTCATTCTAGCACTCCAACTCCCTGACGCAGAATCTCCACTTCATCTCCTGAAAGATCGACGACCGTAGAAGGTTGGTCTTCGCCATAACCGCCATCGATGAGGATGTCGGCCTGATGCTGGAAGGTCTCTTCGATGAGGAACGGATCGGTCATATAGCTCACGGCATCAGCATCGTCTTCCTCAACCGGGAGTTTGAGTGAGGTGGTGAGGATCGGACCATCAAGTTCTTCAAGTAACGCCTGAAGGATCGCATTGTCAGGAATGCGGATGCCCACCGTCTTACGACTGCGGAAGACCTTTGGCAACTTCAATCCTGCCTCAAGGATAAAAGTGAAAGGACCAGGCAGATGGCGATGCATGAGTTTGAACTGCTCTTTCGAGATACGCGTGTATTCTCCAGCTTGCGAGATATCTCTGCAGATGATAGAGAGGTGGCTCTGCTTGGCCTCTTCCTTGCGATACTGATAGATCTTCTCTACGGCTCGCTGGTTGAGCGCATCACAGCCGATGGCATAAACCGAATCGGTAGGATAAATCACGACTCCCCCATCGCGAATGACTTGCGCGATGTCCTGCAGGATGCGAGGATTTGGATTGGTGGCGTATAGTTTGTAGGTCTGCATATTTCTCTTATGGCGAGTTGCGGGTTAATAACCGTGCAAAGATAGGAGTTTCTACGGACTTCTCCAAATTCTTGTGATGAAATTTTGCAAAAGTGAAGAATTCTGCTTACCTTTGCCGCATGAAAATAGCCATTATAGGTGCTGGCGCCGCCGGATGTTTCTGCGCCGTGAATGTGAAGCGCATGCTTCAAGAGGCGCAAGTGGAAGTCTTTGAAGCAAACACAAAGCCGCTGGCCAAGGTAGCCATCACAGGCGGTGGCCGATGCAATCTGACCAATACTTTCCGCGACGTGAAGAGCCTGCAGCACACCTATCCGCGTGGTCACAAACTGATCAAGAGACTCTTTCATCAGATGGATCAGGAGCAGCTGATGGCATGGTTTGAACAGGAAGGTGTCAGACTCACCGTGCAGGACGATCAGTGTGTCTTTCCAAAGAGTCAGGATGCCATGGAGATTGTGGATACGCTGATTGCGTGCATGCGAAGATCCGGAGTGATTCTGCACTGTGGACAAAAAGTGACAGAGATCAGCGAAGATGAAGCAGACAACTCCTCACTCCTAACTCCTAACTCCTCACCAAAATACCGTGTTTCTACCGACTCCTTCAGCAACGTATATGATGCTGTGGTGGTGACCACAGGAGGATCGCCGAAAACCTCTGGACTTGACTTCCTAACCTCACTTCATCTTGAATTAGAAAACCCTGTACCTTCGCTATTTACCTTCAAAATCAAGGATCCTGTCACACAGTTGATGGGAGTAGTAGTAGAAGAAACTGTAGCGACGCTGGCCGGCACGAAATTCAAGACAGAAGGTCCGCTGCTGATTACTCACTGGGGGATGTCTGGTCCTGCGATCCTGAAGCTCTCCAGTCTGGCTGCAAGACATTTAGCCGAGACCAGTTACAAAGCGCAACTGAACGTGAACTGGTTGAACGGACGACACGAAGAAGAAGTTCGCGAAGAATTAGAGAAACTGTTAGCTGAGAATCCGCAGAAACAGATAGGTTCAGTGCACCTGACCACCGACCACAAACTCAAGACAGGAGCCATCTCTCCTATCACTTCGCGTCTCTGGCAGTATCTGCTTGAGAAGAGTGGCATTGCCCCTGAGCGCCGCTGTGCGGAAGTCGGAAAGAAACAGCTCAACAAACTGGCTTCTGTGCTGACTTGCGACACGTATCAGATAGACGGACAGAGTCGGTTTAAGGAGGAGTTCGTCACCTGTGGAGGAGTGGCATTGAGCAACGTCGATCAGAACACATTGGAATGCCGTCAGCACCCAGATTTCTATCTGGCTGGAGAGGTGCTCGATGTTGATGCCATCACGGGAGGATTCAACCTGCAGGCCGCATGGACCATGGGTTACGTAGTGGCTCAGAATATTGCAAAAAAAGCAAAGATGGCATAAATAAATGATATGTAGAGTTTACTTTGGCATGCATTTTCATACCAATAATTTTATTTTGCCTCAACCTCCATACCATGATAGCGTGAAAAAAACTATCTTTGCGACGTAATTATCGAGATAAATGGCTCACTTATGACGCTTAATCAATGCACAATATCGAAATTACTAATACTATAAAATAACTCAATTTACCCCATGTTCAAAAGTTTTCAAGGAGCTCACGTGATTGACTCCTACCACAAGAACAAGGCAAAGAAGCGCTTCAAGATGGATGCTTATATCAAGGCAATCATCGCAGCTATCGTTTCAATCATCATTGCCTGTCTTCCTACAGAATCGCTCGGCATCGCCAACCTCGATGCTGTGCAGCAGCGTGTTATCGCAATCTTCGTCTTCGCTGCAGTAATGTGGCTTACAGAGGCTATCCCATCATGGTGTACATCCGTGCTCATCATCGTGGTGATGCTCTTTACCATTTCAAACAACTGTCTGACTCCATTTGCTGGTGTTGAAGGTGCTACATACGTGCCTTACAAGAGTATCATGGCCTGTTTTGCCGATCCTACCATCCTTCTCTTCATCGGTGGTTTCGTATTGGCTATCGGTATGACCAAGACCAAGCTCGACGTGGTGCTTGCCAAGAAGCTTCTTGCTCCATTCGGCACCAAGCCAGCTACTGTACTCATGGGCTTTATCATGGTTACTGCCCTCTTCTCAGCTTTCGTATCAAATACTGCCACAGCAGCTATGATGCTGGCCTTCCTGGCTCCAGTGCTTCGCGCTATGCCAGAGGGTTCAAAGGATCGTGTGGCACTGGCTATGGCTATTCCTATCGGTGCAAACATCGGCGGTATTGCTACTCCTATCGGTACTCCTCCTAACACCATCGTACTCGGTTACATGAACGAGACCCTCGGCATGTCAGTAGGTTTCGGTGAGTGGATGCTCAAGATGGTTCCATTCGTAGTGATCCTTCTTTTGGCTGCATGGATGCTTCTGCGCATCATGTTCCCATTCCAGCAGAAGGAGATCAAGCTTCAGATCGACGGTGAGTTCGAATCTACAGCACACTCGCACATCGTAATCTGGACCTTCATCGTGACCATCTTCCTCTGGTGTTTCTCAAGCGTCGACTTCTCAAGCATCGGCCTTCCACAGGTAGCTTGGAACCTCGGTTTGAACTCTAACATCGTAGCACTTCTCCCAGTGGCAGTATTCTGTGTTACTGGTGTATTCACCAAGCATGACCTTGAGGAGATCAACTGGTCTGTACTCTGGATGGTAGCTGGTGGCTTCGCTCTTGGCGTAGCACTCAACACCACCAAGCTCTCAAGCGTACTGGTTGATTCTATCCCATTTGCAGAGTGGAGTCCACTTCTCGTGATGATCATCTCTGGTCTCGTCTGCTTCGGCTTCTCTAACTTCATCAGCCACTCAGCTGCTGCTTCGCTTCTGACTCCAGTGCTCGGTGTCGTTGCTGGTGCTATGGCTACTGCCGGCAAGCTCGATCAGGGTGGTGTTGCACAGATGCTCATCGGTGTAGCTATCGCAGCTTCAGTTTCAATGATCCTGCCAATCTCTACCCCTCCAAATGCTATTGCTCATTCTACAGGCTTCATTCAGCAGAAGCAGATGATGACCGTTGGTATCATTGTCGGCGTCCTTGGCCTTGTCATCGGTTATTGCTGGATGTTCCTGGTATTCTAACCCCCAAAATTCCTATACATGAAAAAGTTTTTTACGCTGGTTGCTGCTATGACCATTGCCCTCCCTATGTGGGCTGCAGAGCCAGAAACTGAGACCAATGTCTCTGAGTTCGGAAGTGAAGAGGTCCTCGAAGAAGGTTTCTTTACCGAATATCTTAACAACGCTATTGCTTCGGCCATGGAGGCTCCTTCAGCCGCTCCTGAGAAGCAGATGAAGTATGGTCGTACTGTTACAGACTTCGTTTCTGCACCTAAGTTCGGTGGTTACTTCATCGGTAAATATGCTTACAACGATCAGGATAAGAGCGCTACTCGCGGTGGCGGTTTCAGCCAGCGACTGGTACGTTTCTATGTTGATGGCACCATCCTGAAGGACTTCGCTTATCGTATTCAGATCCAGACCAACAATGGCGGTTTCCACATGAAGGATTACTTCGTGGAGTGGCGTAAGTACAAGTTCGCCATGATCAAGATCGGTCAGTTCAAGCGTGCATTCGGCTTTGAGAACCCTATGAACCCATGGGATATCTCTACTGGCGACTACTCTTTGATGACCAAGAAGATGACTGGTCATGATGATTACACAGGTCTTGACAACGGTAGCAACGGTGGTCGTGACCAGGGTATTCAGGTGCAGGGTGACTTCCTCCCATTCGGCAAGGATAATCACAACCTCTTCCATTATCAGGTAATGGTATCTAACGGTACTGGCATCAACAGTTCAGACAATGACGCAAAGAAGGACATTACTGCTACCCTTCAGGTGCAGCCAATCAAGGGTCTCTTCCTGGGTGTATTCGGCTGGTCTGGCACTGCCAAGAAGGATGGTGTGGACTATACTCGTCATCGCTATGCTTTGGGCATGAAGTATGACAACAAGGGCTGGACAGCTCGTGCAGAATTTGCTCATGGTCAGTCAGCTAACAACAAGGGCGGCGACTGGGGAGCAAATCACAATGCAGACTCATGGTATATTGTTGGTGGCATGCCAATCAATGACTGGTTCAAGCTCTCTGCAGAATATCAGTGCTATCGCAACAACAAGTCTTGGACTACAGCACAGAATATCTATTCTCTGATTCCTTCTTTCCAGATTCACAAGAACCTGATGTTCCAGGTTCAGTATAACTGGAATGATAACCGTGGAGCTGCTGACAAGCATTACAATGAGCTCTGGGTTGAGACTTATGTACGATTCTAAAAAGTAAAACGTTTGTTTTTGCTAGTCATCCTGAATGGAATGACACTTTTGGAAAATGACAACAGAAAAACTCTGGAATTCTAACTATCTAAGAGCATGGGGTGCCAACTTCATGCTCTTCTTCTCTTTTATGCTGGTAGTGCCGCTGCTGCCTATCTACCTCAAAGAAGAATTTGGCGCCTCGAAAGACGTTATCGGTCTGGTACTCTCGGGATATACCGCCGTGGCTATGCTGACACGTGCCACGAGTGGCTATGTGGTCGATAAATATCCGCGCAAACAGATTCTCGTCTTAGGATTTGTGCTGCTCACAGCTTTCTATGCCGGCTATAT
>DCIF01000080.1 GCA_002315795.1 Bacteroidales bacterium UBA1733 | reverse complement strand
TGAAGCAGAACGATGCCGTGATGCGAAATTACATCAAGACGATGCGGCGCAACACCCGCCGTCTGCTTGACTTGACATCACAGCTGCTCGACTTCCGAAAAATCAAGCTGCACAGACTTCACCTCCATCAGGAGACGATAGACGTGCGTGCGTTGGTCGAAGAGGTCATCGAACGTTTCAAACCATCTTTCGAACTGAAGCAGAAAAACCTGACTGCCGAATTCTCTGACGAAACGTTACTGGCATTTGCTGATGGCGACGCGCTTATCAAGATCTGCAGTAACCTGCTGAACAATGCACTCAAATACGCACGCCGTGAGGTCAGCATCAGTCTCACGCACGACGAACAGAATTTCCGTATTATCGTTCGGAGTGACAGCGAGCCGATCGCTCCGTCTGAGCGTGACAGAATTTTCGACCCGTTCTACCAGATTGACGATGATCATAAACGCGCCGGCGGTGGCGTAGGTATCGGACTCCCGCTGTCACGTCAATTGGCTCGCCAGCACAACGGAGACCTGCATCTCGTGGTAGGTGATGACAATAAGTTTGTCGTAGAGATTCCTATCAACCGCGAATCGCTGCAGCAGCACGCTCAGGAGAAACTGAAGGAAGACCGTCTGGTCATGAACGAGATTGAGGATTCAAAGCAGCAGGCAGGCTTTACGCTTCTGCTCGTCGAGGACAATGAAGAGATG
The DNA here is from genome assembly GCA_002315795.1 of Bacteroidales bacterium UBA1733. Next base: position 3,183 of record DCIF01000080.1, on the reverse strand, counting down.
CTTGAATTCATCTCTGCTCAGTTGTCGAATCATTACACCATCTTTACGGCCAAGAACGGACAAGAGGCTTTAGACTTGCTCAAATCCAACCCTGTAGATCTGATCCTTTCTGACGTCATGATGCCTATCATGGACGGATTCCAACTCTGTAGTGCCATCAAGAATGACGAGAATACCTCCAATATCCCCATCGTCTTCCTTACAGCCAAGAATGATACTGACACCAAGGTGAAGGGTCTGCAGTGTGGCGCTGAGGCCTATATTGAGAAGCCGTTCTCGATCAAATACCTCAGACAGCAGCTGCAGTCTATCCTCGACAACCGCCGTCGTGAACGTCTGTCGTTCCAGAAAAAGCCGTTCTTCAACATTGACAACATGAAGGTGTCTAAGCAGGACGAAGCGTTCATGCAGAAGGTGATTCAGCTGATTGAGGCCAATATGGCTGACGAAGAGTTCTCTGTCGATCAGCTGGCAGAAAAACTCTGTATGAGTCGCTCCACACTACTTCGTCGCATCAAACCGCTTTACGGACAGAGTCCGCTGGACCTTATCCGGACCGTGCGACTCAAGAAGGCTGCAGAACTGATCCAAAACGGTGACAGCAAACTGGCCGAAGTAGGTTATTCCGTTGGCATTACGTCGCCATCATATTTCTCCAAACTTTTCTTCAAGCAGTTTGGCATCATGCCGCGTGACTTTGCAGCACAATGCCACAATAAATAATGTTACGTCACAACATTATTACGCCTCAAAAGAATAATACGAATGCGTCATGATACTCCAAATGACGCATTCGTATTGTTTTTTGCGCAATGTCTGTTTGCTAACTTCATCATTTGTACCTATCTTTGCGCCGAAAAAAGTTGGTAATCTTTACCGTTAATAAAATAACCTTTCGGAGTCATTATCTTTTTCCCGTTGTTTCATGGTTGACTAACTTCAAAACAAAATAATAACAGACATTATGAAACCAACACTCTTTGTGCTTGCTGCCGGCATGGGCAGTCGTTATGGTGGGCTCAAGCAACTTGACGGACTGGGACCTAATGGTGAGACGATCATGGATTATTCTATCTATGATGCTATCAAGGCAGGATTCGGCAAGGTAGTCTTTGTCATCCGTCGAGTCTTTGAGCAGGATTTCCGTGAGAAGATTGTATCTAAATATGAGGGCCGCATTGCCGTGGAACTCGTTTTTCAGGATCTGGACAATCTGCCAGCAGGGTTCACTGTTCCTGAGGGACGCGAGAAGCCATGGGGCACCAATCATGCCGTGCTGATGGGCAAGGATGTCATCCAGGAGCCATTTGCCGTCATCAATGCCGACGACTATTATGGCAGTGAGTCATTCCAGGTCCTAGCCGGTTATTTGAAGAGCGTTGAGGGGACTGATGGCAATTACGCCATGGTGGGCTATCGCGTATGCAACACATTGTCAGAGGGTGGTACCGTAGCACGTGGCGTGTGCGAGACCGACGAGACTGGTTTTCTCACAGGTGTTACCGAGCGCACCAAGATTATCCGTGAGGAAGATGGTGTGATCCGCTATATTGAGGAAGACAGCAAGGGCGACTTGGACGAGCATACCCCTGTCAGCATGAATATGTGGGCGCTAACCCCTGACTACTTCAAGTTCTCCGAAGATTATTTCGTAGAGTTCCTGAAGGCTCATGGTCAGGAGCTGAAGTCAGAGTTCTTCATCCCGCTGATGATTGACCATCTCATCAACACCCAGCAGGCAACATGCAAGGTGCTCGATACCCCATCACGCTGGTTCGGTGTCACCTATGCCACAGACCGTCCTGCGGTAGTTGCCAAGTTCCAGGAACTGGCAGATCAGGGTGTTTATCCTTCACCTTTATTCTAATGAGGTGGTGGATGATGGTTGATTAGTGATTGCTATTACTTTAGCAAAACAATTAGCCAGCACCTAACACCACCTATCACCTAAAAAATATGACAAATAAAATCGTACTTACAGGTGGCTGCGGATTCATTGGCAGCCACACCTGTGTAGAACTGCAGAATGCAGGCTACGAGGTAGTTATTTTTGATAATCTCTCTAACTCAGAAGCATCTGTTGTTGATGGCATTGAGAAGATTACAGGCATTCGTCCGTCTTTCTATCAGATAGACTGCACTGACAAGGGTGCTGTATATCAAGCTTTCCAGAAAGAGGGACCGATAGCTGGTGTGATTCATTTCGCCGCATCCAAGGCGGTGGGAGAATCTGTACACAAACCAATTCTGTATTACCGCAACAACCTCACCTCGTTAATGAATATGCTCGAGGCTGCCCAGGATTTCCACCTCAAGGGATTCGTCTTCTCTTCATCATGCACCGTGTATGGCGAACCTGACCTTGTGCCAGTCGATGAGACAGCTCCTATCAAGCCGGCCACTTCGCCCTACGGCAATACGAAGCAGATAGCCGAGGAGATCATCCAGGACTACGAACATACGGGTGTAGATTTCAACGCTATCATTCTCCGTTACTTCAACCCTATCGGAGCACATCCTTCAGCAGAAATCGGCGAGTTGCCCCGTGGCGTACCTCAGAACCTCCTGCCATACGTCTGTCAGGCAGCAATGGGCATCCGTAAGGAACTCAGTGTGTTTGGCGATAATTACAATACTGCCGACGGTTCGTGCGTGCGCGATTATATCGATGTCATTGACCTTGCCAAGGCCCATGTCTGTGCACTCAACCGCATGGTGGAAGGCAAGAGTGTCGAAAAGATTGAATACTATAACCTCGGCACAGGACAAGGCGTGAGTGTGTTCGAACTGGTCAATACTTTCATAAAGGCTACCGGTGTGAAGGTGCCTTACAAGGTTGCCCCACGTCGTGAAGGTGACATCGAGCGTATCTATGGCGATCCGGGTCGCGCCAATACCATATTGGGCTGGAAGGCTGAGGTCCCGCTCAAGGAAACACTGGCTAATGCCTGGCATTGGCAGGAGAAACTCCGCGAGAAAGGTGTTATGTAAATAAAGTATCACTCAACATTAGTTGAACTGCTTTCAAATATCAACTATAGACTGACAACTACTCTTGACATGTTCAATAAACATACATTTACAAATCTGTCACTGGCACTCCTCTGTCTTGCACCTTCGGGTGCAATGGCCGAAAATATCAGTGTCTCCACTCCAGGCAAGGAACCCGAGATGGATCAAATG
>DCIF01000010.1:3941-5248 GCA_002315795.1 Bacteroidales bacterium UBA1733 | reverse complement strand
ATCCACTTCCACTGTGCCATGAGCGAGAGAGTGCGCTGTATCTCGTTCTTCATCAGCGGGTCGCCTGTCTGATAGGTGAACTTGTTGTCATATTGCACTTCTTTTGACATCGTCTCGAATCGTGGTCGGATCGTTTTACCTGTGTAGTTGAGGCTGAGTCCCACCTCCTTTACTTTGGTAGAGAAACTGAACGACGGGAACCAGCTGTTGTTGCTGCGATGCACATCATTGGCAGCATCGAGATGGTCAGTATAATCGAAGTCGGCACGCTCGTATCGCAGACCTGCCTGTAACTGGCCGAATGGCAAGTTGACCGAATACTGGGCAAACCCTGCAATGGTATTCTCCTTCATCGAAGCCTCTGAACGAGGGATGGTGGCCAAAGTGATGGCATAGTTCTCGTCAGCTTTCACGTATGTCTCTTCGGTGCCAAGTTGCAGTTCGCCCTTCCAGATGGGATAAGAAAGCACCAGTTTGGCTGCTGTCATAGCCGTTGTGGCATCGCTGTTGCTCTGCATCATGACTTGCCCGCCCCAGGTGGTCTCACTGATATCGGTCACACCAGCAGCCTTACTGCGCACATGGTCAGCATTGAAGTTGATGTGCAGTTTCTCATAGGTGCCGTCGTAATAGAAGTTACTATTCAGATTATTGCTCTTGGTGCGATGAGCATCGTTGATGGCATAGATGTGGTCGATCTGTTTGTCATTCTTGAACATATCCTCATCCATCAGCATATTGTTCTTGCCAATATTATTATCCGACCATTCGGCACGGAAGCCTAACGACTGCTTTTCGCTGATCTGCCAGTTGGCGCCACCCATATACTGCCATCCTCCATTGTGACGGCGGTAGTCGAGTTTGCCCATTTGACGGTTGTCGATGATCTCGTTGCCCACCTTCGTGATGGTTCCACCATCGATGTCTGAAATCTGATAGCCACGCTGGTTCCAATAGACTAACTTACCAAAGAAGTCCCACCCTTTCGTGCGATAGTTCAGGTCGAGCACCGACCATGATGGCTCGGTGTCATGACAGTCGTAGATCTTCTGTTGGGCCTGACTGGTCAAAGCAAAACTGAAGCCGTCGCCCTGGCGCTTGACGGTACGGATTCGTACCACGCAACGCACCTCGCCTCCATATTCTGCACCGGGATTACTGATGACATCGATACTCTTGATGTCCTCCGACATGAGGTTACGCAACTCAGAGGTGTCTGTGACTTTCCTACCGTTAATATAATAGAGCGGAGTGCCACGGCCAATGACTTCGAGGCCGCCTCCCATCGATATCATTCCCGGCACCTT
>DCIF01000010.1:3718-3840 GCA_002315795.1 Bacteroidales bacterium UBA1733 | reverse complement strand
GTCTTGGGCAAGGTACTTTTGACCACTACTTCATCAAGGGTGTTCGAAAGGTCAGACATTGTTACGAGGGTCTCTCCCTTGAAATACGATACGGGCAGCGTTTGGGATTGATAGCCAATCAT
>DCIF01000010.1:1830-3618 GCA_002315795.1 Bacteroidales bacterium UBA1733 | reverse complement strand
GGAAGCGTGCGCATCACGACGTTTACGAATTCAAGCGGACTGCCTTGTTCGTCGCAGACCTTTCCTTTGATGTCTTGTGCCTGAAGGCTGGTGCCGATAATAGACAGCACAGCGATAGTTGAAAGAAGATGTTGTTTCATCATTCGTTAGTTTAAGTTAATAATGTATCTGTTGTGATCTGGTCCTGATGTCTGCCAGAAATCGATGCAAAGATAAGGGTAACGGTTCCTACTTCCAAATGATTGGGATAACTGCCAAGGTTTAGGGATAAATACCAAATGTGGGACAATCACAAAGACTACAACCATTTCCGCACTGTACGTTGCTTTACGATCATAATTTCGAAAAAACCTTTCCATTCATCATAAAATACTTTCCAAATATCCCTAATTGGATTGTTTGCAGCAGAATTGTTTGCATTATTGGAGTAGATATTATATCTTTGCATCAAAACCTAAACAAGAGAAATGATGAAAATTCCCAAACAACTGATTTTTGATTATGCATATTAATTATTTCCGTGAAAGGATTAATGAACTTGGGAAAAACTTATCGTAAGAGAAAATATGTATAGAATTAAGTCTGCCCTAAAAGATTGTTTGGCGGCATTATTGTTGCTTGTTCTGTTTCGACCATTTGGCATTGGTGGAGACAAAAATCCCTATGTGGCTATAGCTGGGGTTGTGGTTCTCGTATTTATTTCTTCTATGCTATCGTCGCTGCTTTCTATACCCTTGTTCAGACGCAATGAAACTCCACTATTTAGTAACGAACTGAAAAAGATGAATGCAGAGTACATTATAAACATCCCCATACTTGCGTTTTTTCTCATTACATATATAGGATGGTATTGTTATGGCACCATCTCATCTGGTTGGATTATCGATGGACAGTTTGTGTTGTGGCCATATCTTTCTGCTATAGTATGTGTAACCTTTGTCTCAATACCCATTTATATCTGGAATCGGGACCAGTTGAAGAAACGTTTCATGAAGAAGGAAATAGAAGAACTTCAGGCATTGAATACCCTCCTCGAATCAGAGCAGAAGATGCTACGTTCCCGTCTCACCAAGGACAATGTGATCGATAAGATCATCATCCATGGCGATAGTCGGGAATCATTGATCGTAAATCCTCTCGATATTATGTATGTAGAGTCAGTGGGGAATTATCTCAACTTAGTCTATTTCAACGACTCTGATCTTTGTCAGAAGCGACTGCGCAGTTCACTGAAGGATGTAGAAGAGACGTTGGAGGCATTTCCATTTATGATACACACTCATCGAGCTTTCCTCGTGAATATTAACTTCATCACACAGGTATCCGGCAATTCCGCTGGCTATAAGATTAACATGTTCAGTACCGACAGAGTACTACCGGTTTCAAAGGCCAATGTAGCTTTGTTTAGAGAAAAAATCAAGGAATTCAGCAAAAGTCTGCCGTATTGAAGTTCTTTGCGAAAGCTTAGTAACGCACACTATTGAGCTCAGCCCAAAGCAATGCGGCTTCTTTCTCCTGGTCAAGAAGATTATTGAGTACTTCGAGAATGCCAATCATACCTTCAAGATATTCAGTGCGAGTGATGACTCCTTCGGTAAACGAATGAAGAAGGAGGTCATCATTCTTCTGATCATTGAGCAAAGTGCGCAACTCACCGGCAGACTGCAGTCGGCTATGGGTCTTGGTATAAAGTCCCTGCAGACGAGTATAGAAAGACAACTTCTGGTCTTCGGCCTCCAACTGTGCAGATTCGAGCGCCATACGAGCAGCTTTGACTTTGCCTCGGTT
>DCIF01000010.1:0-1732 GCA_002315795.1 Bacteroidales bacterium UBA1733 | reverse complement strand
ATTGAGAATGAAGGGAGCCAACCGTCACGGGCGGCCTTGACTTCCAGTTCGGCACGAGATACTGCATTAGCCACTAACTGCATCTCTGGAGAAGATGCTGCCACTGATTCCCACCAATGAGAGAAAGAGGATTCCTTAGTGATGAGCACATCGCGCTCAATCGTATGCAAAGGAACCATTTCAGGAAGATAATCGAAACCACATACAAGTCGGAATTCAGCTAACAGAGCCTCGCGCTCGGCTTCGAGCAGGAGCACATCCTGATGATGTGCCACATGCGTACGTTGAGCCTCGTTGAACTGGTGAACAGAAGTAGCGCCTTCACGAAGGCGAGTAGTCTCACCAGCAAGAAACTCTTCGCTCATAATATGCTGGCGACGCTGTAAGCTCAGCAGGGTATCATTGAAACAAAGTTCAATGGCTAACTGTGTGGCCTGAAGCAGCACGTCATGACAGGCAGCACGATACTGTAAGTCTGAGTTCTGAATCTCCTTTCGGACAATCTGACTACGATGCAGATAAGCGGTAGGGAAATCGAACGACTGAGAGAGTGTGAAATCAATTTCAGGATCGTTCTCTGCAGGCATGTTCGGCCACATATAGCGGAAAGACATCTCTGGATTATCGAGGTTATTCCCGGTTTTTGCGTTCAACACGTCAGCCTTCATACGTGACTGAAGAATACTGATGCGCGGAGAATGAGCCATCACACTATCCATAAACTGCTGTAATGGAAACTGTGCAGAAACGGAAAGAGGCAGCAGAGAAAGAAGAAGAAAGAAATATTTCATTTTTTTTCTGTTAATAGATACATAATCGGCACAATAAAGGCATTGAGCAGCGTACTGGTGAGCAGGCCTCCAAGGATAACCTGTGCCATCGGACTCTGAATCTCATTGCCTGGCTGTTCGCTACCTATGGCCAATGGGATCAGAGCAAGTGCAGAAGTAAGAGCCGTCATCACAATCGGATTAAGACGGTCGAGACTGCCTACACGGACGGCTTGGAGGAGATGATCCTTGAAGCTGAGCTGATCGGCTGGTGTGCTGGAGAGCAGCGTATTATATCGATCGACGAGCAACATACCATTACGCGTAGCAATACCGAAGAGCGAGATAAAACCGATGATGGCTGGAATGCTGAGAATACCACTGGTAAAAAGCAGCGCCATGACGCCACCAATAAGTGCCAATGGGAGATTAAGCAGAATGACGATGCTCTGCCTCCAGCTCTGGAACTGATGATACAGTAGGAAGAGAATAATCAGCACGCTGATGCACGATGTAAGCAACAGGATGCGTGTAGCAGACTGCTCACTCTCAAACTGTCCGCCATATTCGATACGATACCCTTCTGGGAGTTCAACCTCTGCAGACACTCGGTCCTTAATCTCGTTGACCACCGAACGGAGGTCACGACCAGCGACGTTGCAAGAGATGACGATTTTACGCGTGACATTCTCGCGGTTGATCGTATTCGGTCCGCTGGAAGAAACGACATCGGCCACCATAGAGAGCGGGATGAGTCGGCCAGAAGGCGTAGAGATACGCAGATCCCGGATCTGGTCTATTCCCTCGCGGTCTTCATCATGCACTTTGACCGTCAGATCAAAGCTGCGACTGCCTTCATACACCTGGCTGACCACCTGTCCGCCAAGCAGTGCATTGATATACGCCTGAAATTGTGGCAAGGAGATGCCATAACGAGCCAGCAGTTCGCGCTTAGGAATGAT
>DCIF01000145.1:1672-2957 GCA_002315795.1 Bacteroidales bacterium UBA1733 | reverse complement strand
ACCTTCTGACCGGTTACTTTCTGCACAATGGCAGAGAGCATGAAAGTACCAAAAGAGTTATAGAGATAATATTCTCCTGGCTTATGATCGACAGGCCAGGACAGGAAGCACTTCACCCAGTCGAGAGTAGCAGGATCGACACCCTCAGTAAGGAATGCATCTCCGTTAAGTTCGGTGTTGTGTCCGCAGGTCATGGTGAGGAGGTCACGCACAGTCATTGCTGCCAGATTATCGCTCACCTGCTCAGGCAGCTGATCGGGGAAGAAACTGATCACCTTATCATCGATAGCCATCTTCCCTTCACTGATAGCCAGACCAACCGCAGTAGCAGTAAAGGTCTTGCTGACCGAATACATGGCATGAGGGGTTTCTGGAGTGTATTCGTTGAACCAACGCTCAAGCAATACTTCGCCATGACGCACAATCATGATGCTATGCAGAGCAATGGTATCAGGTGACACAGGTTTGGTTTGTGTGGCAATGATAAATGAATCGACAGCTGCTACCATCTCTGCTGGAGCTTCGGCAGCACGAGGCAGGTTGACAATAGACTCTGGCGCTTTCTTTGTGGTGCATCCGACCAACGACAGAGTAGCTACAGCGATTAAGGGGAAAATTGATTTCATAGTTTTATTTTTTTTAATTATCGGACACTGTTCAGGAGTTTTGGCGATGGACACTCGTAGTTGGTAATGCCGAGCTTGATAGGAACGAGTTCCTCAAGGCTATGAACCGCAGGTTCTACATCCTCAGGGAATGGCTGCTGGCTGAAAGACTGGAAGTAGAGCAGACAGCCGTCTTTCCACCACTGAGCATCACGGGCCTGTGTACGCAGACGTGCAGCAATGTCAGCATAGACCTCGGCATCGATCGCACCTTCGCACTTGAGCCACTCACGTTGCATCTGGCGCACTTCATTCAGACCCTGCTGATAATGATGACAGAGCGCATTCCAGAGACTCTCCCTGACGGTAGTAGCGCCAAGCTGATGACTGATCTGCTTATTCCAGGCCACATGGTGGAAGAAAAGCAAGTGCTTGGCAGGACAGGTCTCAGCATCGTCGAGTACCTTGCCATAGGCAGCGGCATACTGACCCGTAGCGTTACTACCTGTGCTGGTGCGGTTGAAGCCAAGACCCTGTGCATCGGCCTTATGATAGTAAGATGGCATCCAATCTGGACGCGCACCAGGGATAGCACAGTAAGGCTCTGGTCCATAATGGTGACCCCAGGCAAACTGGTGATGCAGACCCAGTGGCATCATATAATCGACCACAGCTTCGCG
>DCIF01000145.1:0-1589 GCA_002315795.1 Bacteroidales bacterium UBA1733 | reverse complement strand
GTGGCCCACTCCTGTGCGATAGCTTCAGCCGAAAGTTCATCGTTCCAAGCCAAACGACCGAAGGCATACCAGTTGCTCTGCGCCATGACATTGCCACACCAGCTGGCACTGTTACCGATGTTGCTCACACCACTGATGGCCGTGAGAGCACCAGGACGACTCTGCTGATTGTTGAGCGGACAGTCAGTGTAAGTCTTGACATCCTCAATGAACTCCTGCCACATAGTGCCGAGATAAGCAATATGATTGCTGTGGCCAAGGTACTCCTGCGTAATCTGCAGTTCGGCCATCTCACGCGTCTTTGGCATAGCACCGAAGAGGGCACTCATAGGTTCACGTGGCTGGAAGTCGATAGGGCCATTCTTGATCTGGATAATGACATTATCGAGGAACTGACCATCGAGCGGCTGGAACTCCAGATAAGCCTGCTTAGCGCGGTCAGGATCGGAAGGACTATAGACGAAAGCACGCCACATGACAATACCCTTATAAGGCTTGAGCGCCTTGGCCAGCATATTGGCACCCTCAGCGTGTGTACGGCCGAAGTCATTAGGTCCAGGCTGGCCCTCTGAATTGGCCTTCACGAGGAAGCCACCGAAGTCTGGAATGAGCGTATAGATCTCCTTTACTTTGTTCTTCCACCACTTCTGAACCTCCTTGTTGAGTGGGTCGGCGGTCTCAAGGCCATCGAGCACCATAGGAGAAGCAAAGTTGATGGCCAGATAAGTCTTCATGCCATAAGGGCGCATCACGTCAGCCATCTTACGCACCTCCTGCAGATACTCTGACGAGAGGAGTTTTGGCGAAGCATTGACATTGTCTGGCACGAAAGCGTTGATACCAATAGAAGCATTGGCACGAGCGTAATCTTTCAGAATATCGAGCGAAGGGATTTCCGGTTTATCCTTTGGGTGCAGCAGATCTTCCTCGTTGACGTCGCCATTGGCATCACGACGCATCTGATCAGCACTGTTACGCCAGAAGATGCTCCGACCAGCATAGCCACGCTCGATGGTGCCATTGAGATTATCCCAGTGATTGAGGATGCGGATGTTATACGAGGGTTGCTCGAGCAAAGTAGTGTCTGCCTGTGTCTGGCCCAACGTCTGCATGCGAAGCAGATGGTAGGCGCCATAGAGCAGACCGGCCTCGGTATAAGAACGAATCTCAGCTTTGCCATGGTTGATGCTGATGCTGAAGCTGCCCTCTGCAAGCGACTTCATCTTCTTATCAACAATAAGTACTGGCTGTTGGCCTTGCCAAGCAGACTGAAGTTCTGCCTTCGCAATCTCCAGGGTCTGTGTAGCTGTTGGTGTATTGCCTTTGAGCCAGAGTTCATGACCGTCACGTGCAGTGAGTGACAGCAAGGAGACTGCAGTCAAAGCGGTAAGAAAGAGTTTTTTCATGTTGTAGTATATAATGGTAATTATTTTCTGGCACAAAGATAAGGACTTTTCGCGAAAAATGCAAACTCCCCCACCACATTTCTGCAGCGAGGGAGTAATATTTATAATTTTCTATTTACTATTTAGTAATTTTGCACATGCGCAAAATTACTCATAGTCCTGCCAGCTCTTGATCTGGAGATC
>DCIF01000038.1:13341-14612 GCA_002315795.1 Bacteroidales bacterium UBA1733 | reverse complement strand
GGTGACCAGATGGCTGTCCACCTGCCATTGGGCAACGCAGCTATCCTTGAGGCACAGATCCTGATGCTCGGTTCGCACAACATTCTGAACCCTGCTAACGGTGCTCCTATCACCGTTCCTTCTCAGGATATGGTACTCGGTCTGTACTACATCACCAAGATTCGTGAGAACGATAAGGGTGAGGGTCTGACCTTCTATGGTCCTGAAGAGGCCATGATCGCCATGAACGAGGGCCGCTGCTCAATGCAGGCTCGCATCAAGTGTGTGGTTGACGATATCGATACTGAGAATGGCCGTAAGCCAGTGAAGCGTATGGTAGAGACCTCTTGTGGCCGACTCATCTTCAATGAGAAGGTTCCTACAAAGGTTGGCTTCGTCAATAAGGTTATCACCAAGAAGTCACTTCGTGGCGTCATTACCGACGTTATCAAGTACTGTGGTATTCCACGTACTGCAGACTTCCTTGACGATGTGAAGAACCTTGGTTACTACCAGTCATTCCGTGCAGGTCTGTCATTCAACCTGGGTGATGTGCTTGTTCCAGCAGAGAAGCCAGCAATCATTGATAAGGCGCTCAACGAGGTAGATCAGATTACTGATGACTATAACAATGGTTGGATTACCAACACCGAGCGTTATAATAAGGTCATTGACGTCTGGTCTGCTACCAATACCAAGCTCACCAAGACCCTGATGACTCAGTTCACTGAGGCAGAGCGTGGCTTCAATGCCATCTATATGATGATGGACTCTGGTGCCCGTGGTTCTAAGGATCAGATTGCACAGCTCTCTGGTATGCGTGGTTTGATGGCTAAGCCTCAGAAGGCAGGTGCAGAGGGTGCTCAGATCATTGAGAACCCAATTATCGCAAACTTTAAGGAGGGTATGTCAGCGCTTGAGTACTTTATCTCTACTCACGGTGCTCGTAAGGGTCTTGCTGATACCGCTTTGAAGACTGCCGACGCAGGTTACCTTACACGTCGTCTCGTCGATGTGGCTCATGATGTGATCATCCGTGAGGAGGACTGTGGCACTCTCCGTGGTCTTAAGTGTACTGAACTCAAGAACAACGATGAGGTGATTGCTACACTCCGTGAGCGTATCCTCGGTCGTGTCTCTGTTCACGATATCATCCATCCAATCACTGGTGAGCTGATTATCGCTGCAGGTGAAGAGATCACCGAGCGTATCGCTGATCAGATTGAAGAGAGTCCAATCGAGCAGGTTGAGATCCGTTCAGTACTCACCTGTGAGTCTAAGCACGGTGTCTG
>DCIF01000038.1:11844-13261 GCA_002315795.1 Bacteroidales bacterium UBA1733 | reverse complement strand
TCATCGCTGCACAGTCAATCGGTGAGCCTGGTACTCAGTTGACCCTCCGTACCTTCCACGCCGGTGGTATTGCGTCAAACGCAGTAGCTGTCAACAACCTCAAGGCTGGTTACGACGGTAATCTCATCATCGAGGAGCTTCGTACCATCGATGCTCCACAGGAGGATGGCTCAACCGTTAAGGTTGTAGTAAGCCGTATGACCGAAATGCGTATCGAGGATGTCAACACAGGTCTGACCCTTGCTACTGCTACCATCGGTTACGGTTCTAAGCTCTTCCTTGAGAGCGGTACTGTAGTCAAGAAGGGCGATGTCATTGCTGAGTGGGACCCATTCAACGCCGTCATCGTCTGCGAACAGGCTGGTCACGTGCGTTATGAGAAAGTCGTCGAGGGTGATACCTTCAAGGTTGAGACCGACGGCGATACAGGTCTCGAGGATAAGATCGTAACTGAGTCTAAGGACCGTACTATCGCTCCAGTCGTACATATTGTCAACGCTGAGGACGAGGTGCTCGCTAGCTATACCTTGCCTATCGGTGCTCACATTATGGTCAACGACGAGGAGGAGGTGAAGCCAGGTACCATCATCGTAAAGATAAACCGTACCAGCAGCAAGGCCGGCGATATTACCGGTGGTCTTCCACGTGTAACCGAGCTCTTCGAGGCTCGTAACCCATCTAATCCAGCAGTCGTTGCTGAGATCGATGGCGAGGTTACCTTCGGCAAGATCAAGCGTGGTAACCGTGAGATCGTAGTGACTGGCAAGTATGGTGACGAGCGCAAGTATCTCATCCCATTGAACCGTCAGGTACTCGTTCAGGAGCATGACTACGTTCGTGCTGGCAACCCATTGTCTGATGGCGCTGTTACCCCTAACGATATCCTCAACATCCTCGGTCCAACCGCTGTTCAGGAGTACATCGTCAACCAGGTTCAGGACGTTTATCGTCTGCAGGGTGTAGCTATCAACGACAAGCACTTCGAGGTAATCGTACGTCAGATGATGCGTAAGGTTAACGTGAAGTCTTCAGGTGATACTAACTTCCTCGAGAATCAGGTGGTAGATAAGCTCTCATTCGCTGCAGAGAACGATCGCATCTGGGGTATGAAGGTAATTACCAAGGCAGGCGATTCACAGACGCTCAAGCCAGGTATGATCGTCTCTCCACGTCGTCTCCGCGATGAGAACTCTATGCTCAAGCGTCATGACAAGAAGCTTGCTGATGCACGCGATGCTCAGCCAGCAACCTGTGAGCAGATGCTTCAGGGTATTACCCGTGCAGCTCTCGGTACACAGTCGTTCATGTCGGCTGCATCATTCCAGGAGACCACTAAGGTCCTCAACGAGGCAGCTATCCTTGGCAAGACCGATAACCTTGAGGGTATGAAGGAGAACGTTATCTGCGGTCACCTGAT
>DCIF01000038.1:2716-11767 GCA_002315795.1 Bacteroidales bacterium UBA1733 | reverse complement strand
AACCGTGTATTCAATGCACCACGTAAGAATCTTGATTTCTAACGAATGCTAATATCTGGCTGTGGCAGAACCACAGCCTGATAATAACTATCAATATCAGATATCAAATATCAGACCTTCGCTACAGATTTTTGCAGTTCGGAGAATGATATTTGATATTTGTTGTCTTAGATCTCATGCCAATGTCTGACATCGTTTATTCTCCCATCTTTAGTAATGCTTGATTCGTCTGACTTTATTATTGAAGACTCTGTGTCCGTGGCCGACTGGTCACGCGATACTACGTGGTTTCATCTCTCGCTACAGCAAGTAGGAGGCAGACTCTTGGTCAAGAAAAGTCTGAAGTCACAGTACCTTGGAGATGCGCACCTACGTGAGACCTTAAAAAAGGAATACGAGGTGGGTAGTATCGTCGGAATGGATTCTGAGTTTATTGTCAGCTATTATCAGTTCGTCGATACTCCTGAGGAGTGCTATCTGACGATGGATTATGTCGAAGGTCAGACATTAGACTATCTGTTACATGCCGAACCTTCCTTTTTCAGTCAGCACAACGCACATAAACTGTTCTATCAGCTCCTTCAGGGCATGAAGGTGCTGCATCGGCATCAGGTGGTACATCTGGATCTGAAGCCCTCGAATATCATGCTCACACGCGTTACTCATGACATCCGCATCATCGACCTGGGTTTCTGCTATGCAGATGCTTATCAGACTTCTATGGGGATGACAGATAAATACGCTGCACCTGAGCAGAAAGACGGTTCCGGTGAAGTCGATGCACGTACAGATATTTATCTTTTCGGAAGCATACTGAAGTATTTTGTCACAGAACTTCGTGATGATAGTCGCTGGTTAAGAAACAAGACTACACAGACCGTCATTGATCGTTGTCTGTGCGAGAACAAGGATGACCGATGGCAGGATATTGAGGAGATGGAACAGTTCATTATCAAACATCACCGCAAACATCACCGTCTGGTAGCAGCGGCTGTTATGGCTGGTTTCCTTCTCCTACTGACCGGACTCTATGCGATCTTTCAGATTCCGGTTACCAGTACAGACCACCATGCTCTCTATGGGCATTTCTCGCTCCTGAAGGGTACGTGCGAGGTTGTTGGCAAGATCACGGAAGATGCTAAGGATCCTTACTGGGAAGGCAATCTGTACATCTTTCCGGAGATTGCACACTGGGGTCGTACCTTTACGGTCACAGGCATCGCAGATCATGCTTTCAAGTGCGATACAACTTTCCAGACAGTCAGTCTTCCTTCTTCTCTGAAACGTATCGGAACATCTGCTTTTAAGCAATGCTATAATCTCTCTGCCATCAACATTCCCGATGGAGTGGAAAAGATCGGTCCGTTAGCTTTCTGGAAAGATACTTGTCTGGCGCATCTGAGACTTCCTTCTTCAATCACCAAGATCGAAAGCGCCTGTTTCCATCATTGTGCTTTCCCTACGGTCATTATCCCTGAGGGGGTCACAGCGATCGATTTGGATGCCTTTGCGGTCTGTGAGAAGCTGGTAGAGGTGAAGTTGCCACAATCGCTGACAACGCTTGGTAGAGGGGTTTTCTGGCGCTGTCAGTCGCTTGAGGAGATTTCATTGCCAGTCGGAGTCACTTCTATTGGTGAGTATTGCTTCATGGAGTGTACGAAACTGAGAAAGGTTGAGAACCATGCTACTGATCCCCAACCTGTCATGTCTTTATTTAGTCTGGATGCTAATCCTATCAGTCTTGAAGTCCCTCTTGAGTCTGTCGATAAATACAGCACAGCTCCGGAGTGGAACAGGCTTCTGATTACACCGTTGTCTTATTGACAAGCGCCCATTGTATGCCGCCTTGACGACCACAGATAAAGTCACAAGGTGGCATTCCTTTTCTGTAAAGGCCTACCAGCAGGAGAGGCTGTCGCTCTATGAACTGCAGACAATGGAAGATGTCGCCAGCGGCTAATTTGCTATTGACAGACTCCACTACCACAAACAGGTCCTGACCTTCAAATTGAACGACAACCTTCTTTTCTGGTTTCCAGATGATGCTAACTAGGTCGCCTGGTGTCAGAGAAGAGGTGAACAGTTTGCGACAGATGATTTTATGGCTGCTTTCTGCATCCTCATCGGTCCGCTGTATGAATGCACTCCAGCTATCGTAACCTACTAACCTGGATAGCAGGTTCAGCGAATAGATACTGATTCCACCATCTGATACTACATATCCCCAGATGCGCTTCAATGTGCTGATTGAGATTTTCTCACCAGTATATCCTTTTACCTGTCCAGAAAGGTAATCGAAATCCTTTGGGTGCTCAATCTTTCGACCGATCACCCTTTCCACAGCTTCAAGTAAAGAGTCTATTTGTTCTTGTTCTTGCTTCATATAATATAGGTAATGACGTGCGAAGATAAGCATTTCTTTCTTATCTGCCAACATTCATCTACCTGAGTTATATGATTGAACCAAATAGAACCTCTACAATCGTACTATTTTTTCAAGATGGATCTATTTTTCGGGTTTTTAGATTCGTTGATCTCTGAAAGTGCTTCCAGAATTTTGGAAGTCCTTTCAGAGATCAATGAAGCCGGAAAATGAAATCAAAAATAATTATTATATTATTTGGCGTTTCGGAAAAAAACGTGTATCTTTGCAGCGCAAAGAAAAACGGTCATTTCTCCAGCTCCTATATTACAAGTTTCTATGGGTACATATATTAATAAAGGTAATGATGCATTTCGAAAGGCGTTGAATGGCGTGTATGTCGATAAGTCTGGCATGATAGCTATCATCAACAAGACGCTCGACACAGAACGCCAATATACATGTGTCACACGTTGCCGCCGCTTTGGTAAGTCTATGGCGGCAGATATGTTATGTGCCTATTATGATCAGTCTTGTGACAGTCGTGAGATGTTTGCAGGATTGGAAATCGCAAAAGACAGCTCCTTTGAAGAGCATTTAAATAAATATCCAGTCCTAAGTTTGGATATCACAGACTTTACAACTAAATATGCGAATAGTCCGGAAATCGTTTCTCACATTCAGGAAGAAATGATTGATGAATTGCTCAAAATATATCCAAATATAACCCGTTCTGTCTCAGATGATCTTATGAACGTATTGGTCAGCATTAATGAGCAGACACGACAGCGGTTTATCATGATAATTGATGAATGGGATGCTATCTGCCGCGAGTTTGAAGGAGATGTCGATACCATTGATCTGTATGTGAATTTTTTGCGCAGACTGTTTAAGGGCTCTGCCTCGAAGAAGGTTTTTGCTGGTGTTTATCTGACAGGTATTCTTCCCATCAAGAAATACAATACACAGTCAGCGCTCAATAACTTTAGAGAATATTCTGTGGTTTTACCTGGCAAACTGGCAGGATACTTTGGATTTACGCCCTCTGAGATAGAAAAATTAGCAGAAGGAGAAGATCTCAGTCTTGAAGATCTTAAAGATTGGTACGATGGTTATATGATAGGGAGTGAGTCCTCTGTTTATAATCCATATTCTGTTATGGAAGCAATTTCCAGTGGTTATTGTAGTAATTACTGGGCAAAGACTGGAGCGTATGATTCTATATCAACCTATATAAAGCAGAATTTTGAGGGCTTAAAAGATGATATCATCAAGATGCTAGCTGGTGGTCGCTGCCGTGTCAATACAACAAAATTCCAGAACGACCTGTCTGTGATAACTTGCAAGGACGATGTGCTTACGGTGCTTATCCATCTGGGTTATCTGTCATACAATCGAGATAAGGAGGAATGCTATATTCCTAATAAAGAAGTGCGCATAGAGATGACCAATGCTGTTGAGGCAACTGACTGGAGAAATCCTACTTGTCGGAATAAACTATGACAAGAATGGAGAAGAAGGCAAGAGACATACTTGTAAGATAGAAAAATATATAAAGGAAGAACAATAACCCTCTTGTGTTACTTAACATATTCCGCTGCATTTGCATCAATTAAGGTACCTTATGGAGTAGAATATGTCATAACCGGTTCAAAAAGACCTTAAAAGTCAGCGGAATTGGATAATATAATGCTAATTCCGCTGATTTTTCAAACAAGTATTTGTGTGTATAAAGATTTTTATTTATCTTTGCCAAAGAATTTTAAACACCCAAAATATAATGAGTTACGCAAATATCATAGGTAGAGGTTCTGAGATTGAAAAACTCGAAAGACTTTACAATTCCAATAAGTCTGAATTTGTTGCTATTTACAGACGAAGAGTTGGTAAATCATACCTAGGTCAATAAAAAAACACTTCTCAACAAAACGATAAAATAGTGACAATTACTTCAACCTAACCTGAAGTAGTTGCCACTATTATTTTCTACCCACTTTTTATCCATTATTTTTGGTGGTATAAAAAAAAGTTGGTACATTTGCAGCAGAATTTGTAATCCCATGATTATGTCATCAAACAAGAGACTTAAAATTCCATACGGAGTGACTGACTTCGCAGCAATGCGTCGCCAGGGATATTATTATGTAGATAAGACAAGATTTATCAGCAAGTTGGAGGATGAGGGCAACTTCGTCTTCTTCCTGCGTCCACGCCGTTTTGGCAAGAGTCTGATGTTGAATGTCATTCAGGCATACTACGACATTAACTATGCCAATGAGTTTGATGTGCTGTTTGGAGGATTGGATGCAGGAAAGAATCCGACGGAAAGACACAATCAATATCTCGTCCTGAAATTCAACTTCAGTGCTGTGAATCCTGTGAAGGAAAAGGTTCAGGAGTCGTTCAATAATGAAGTGCTGAACACATTGCGCCTATTCGTTGAAACCTATGCACAATATCTGCCTACTGATACTTTGAAGGAACTCAGGGAGATAAAGGAGTGCGACGCAGCACTCAATTACTTGATGGGACGTGTGAAACTTGCTGGTCAGCGCATATATCTTCTCATCGACGAGTACGACAACTTTGCAAATACCATGATGGCTTCCAACGAGGATAACTACATGGACCTGACTCATGGCGATGGATTTTTCCGTCTCTTCTTCAATGTCCTCAAAAAAGCTACCACTGATTTGGATGCTGCCATAGAGCGCATGTTCATTACGGGCGTAACGCCACTGACTCTTAGCGACGTGACAAGCGGCTTCAATATAGGTGACAATTTCTCCCTCAACCCTAACTACAACGAGATGGTCGGTTTCACTGAGGACGAAGTACGTGCTTTACTGACCTATTATCGTGATGCAACAGGTGTGTTCAAGCACTCTATAGATGAGTTGATTGAAGTGATGAAGCCTTGGTACAACAACAACTGCTTCTCGCTTGGCTCTTTGAATGATCAGAAGATGTTCAACTCTGATATGACATTGTTCTTCCTGAAGCGTTATGTTGCATGGAGTGGTGTTATACCAGATGATATGATTGACGTCAATGTCCGCTCTGACTACGACAAGATGCGCAAGATGGTGAAGATTGACAAGCAATTTGGAGTTAATAGCCGCATCATGCAGGGTATCTTTGAGGATCGTGGTTGTGACGGAAAAATCAAGCCAGAATTCTCGCTCCATGACCTGCAAGAGCCTGAAAATTTACCAAGCCACTTGTTCTATATGGGCCTGCTGACGTATGGTTTGAATAAGCGTAATCGCCCATGCTTTATTATACCAAACCAAGTTGTCTATGAGCAGTACTACAAATACATGGAACAGTGCTACAAACATTTCATGGACTGGTACACGGACACAAGCACCATGAACAAGTTAGGTGATAAAATGGTGTACGATGGCAACGCCAAGCCGCTCCTCGACTACCTCTGCCAAGAAATCACCACCGACAGCAGCAACAGAGACTTCGATGCACAGGCAGAGTCATTCGTCAAGGGCTTCTTCCTTGCCAAGTTGGGAGGCACCTACAACAGTTACCTCCTCGTCACTACTGAACCTGAAGAGAACCACGGCTACTCCGACCTCTACATGGAACCATGGAATGGCGAGTGCAAGCACTCCTTCCTCATCGAGCTGAAATACTGCAAGCACGGCTCTGCTGACTCAGAAGTAGAGAAGAAGTATCAGGAGGCTCTTGACCAGTTGAAGCAATACTCAGCAGCCAAGAACCTTCAGATGAAAGCTCAAGGCAACGGCTGGACCTTCCACAAGTTCGCAATCGTCTTCCGTGGCTGGGAATGCGAATTGTGCGAAGAGGTGGAATGAAGATCTCTATCGCATAATGGGGTATTGTTTGCGGTTGAGCAATAACAGAAAACTCCGTTATGTGCCGTAAATCCTGGGTTATTATTAGCCATTTTTGGCGGATGACGCTGTATAAACTTATGAGCGGAATTCGTTAATAAATCATCGATTCCGCTTGAACTGTGTAGGTTATCTGAGCGGAATTCGATAAAAAATGAAAAAATCCGCTCGGTTCATTTGCTTTTTTTCGATCTTTTTTGTATATTTGCACCAAAAAAAGTAGTGCTATGGCAAAGATAATTGGCAGAGAACAGGAGCAAAAAGAACTGTTGGAGCGATACGAGAGTGGCCGTTCTGAGTTTTTGGCTGTCTATGGTCGTCGTCGTGTTGGCAAAACATTCCTGATCAGAGAAACTCTGTCTGACAAAATTACTTTTCAGCATACTAGCCTGAATAGTTATGACGAAGAGAATCCTGTCTCTACTGGCGACCAGTTGAGGTATTTCTATAATCATCTTTTGGAATATGGATTGGAGGATGTTTCTATGCCGAAGGACTGGATAGAGGCTTTCTCTCTGTTAAAGAGGCTTTTACAGCATCTGGATGATGGAACTCGACAGGTAGTATTTCTTGATGAGCTGCCTTGGCTTGACACTGACGGATCGCGTTTCATCATTGCTCTTGAAGCTTTTTGGAACGACTGGGCGGATGGCCGTAATATCATGCTTGTGGTGTGTGGAAGTGCAGCTTCATGGATGATAAAATATCTGGTTAACAATACGGGAGGACTTTATGGACGACTTACTTGGGATATTAAGTTATCTCCTTTCTCACTTTACGAAGCAGAGCAGATGCTTGCCTCACAGGGTGTAAGCCTCAGTCGCTATGATCAAGCACAACTGTATATGGCCGTTGGTGGTATGCCATACTATCTGGGTTATGTGCAGAGAGGAATGAGCCTTGCACAGAATGTCGATGCTTTGTTTTTCCGTCGGAATGCTAAGCTCCGTCTTGAATTTGACAGGCTCTTCCGTTCTCAATATAAAAACTATCAGTGTTTTGAGGGTATCGTGCGATTCCTTTCCACCAAGCATTGTGGCTACACTAGAAGCGAGATCGCTGCCGCAGTCGGTCAGAGTGATGGAGGTGTTTTTTCTAAAAAGCTGAAAGCACTCGAAGAGTGTGATTTTATTCAGTCATATCGCCCATACGATGCAGAAAAGTATGAAACTCTTTATCGTCTCATAGATCCTTTCTGTTGGTTTTATCTGCGTTTCGTAGAGAGTAAAAATGCTTCTGATTCATTCTGGCAAGAGAATGAACACTCTGCGCTTATCCGTACTTGGCGAGGCTTGGCCTTTGAGGAGTTATGCATGTTGCATATTACTCAAATCAAACAAGCACTTGGCATTGTGGGTATTGCCAGCCGAGACTCAGCTCTTACATTGCGGCATGATGAGAATCATGATGGTGCTCAGATGGATCTGATTATTGATCGCTCAGATAATGTAGTCAATCTTTGTGAGATGAAATTCTATTCTGATGATGTAAAGATTGACAAGGAAGAAGATCGCAAACTGCGTCATCGAATGGCTATGATGATGGAAACTCTTGGTCGGAAACAAAGTCTTCAGGCCGTTCTTGTTACTTCATTCGGTTTGTGCCAGGGCATATATAGTGGTACTTTTGTACGGACTATTACTTTGGAAGATCTTTTTGCGAAATAAGATCTAAAAAAAGAATCGCAGCGCTGATTACTCAGTACTGCGATTTGCTTTTTGTCGTTTGAATCCCGAATGGAATTACTTAGAAACCTTGCGGTCCTTGATACGAGCAGCCTTACCAGTGAGGTTACGGAGATAGTAAAGCTTAGCGCGACGAACGCGGCCATTCTTGTTGATCTCAACCTTCTCAATGAAAGGTGACTCCATTGGGAAAATACGCTCTACACCTACGCCGTCAGCAATCTTACGTACGGTGAAACGCTTCTTTGTACCATGACCGCTGATGCGGATCACTACGCCTCGGTACTGCTGGATACGCTCCTTGTTACCCTCCTTGATCTTGTAGGAAACAGTGATTGTATCACCGCTCTGGAATGCTGGAAGCTCCTTGCCAGTAGCAAATGCCTCTTCAGCAATCTTCATCAAATCTGCCATAATGACTAAATTTAATTTTTGAGTTAATAGATAAATATTTTACTGAAGCCCTTTCTGGCTTCATGGGGAGGGAGGCATGTACAAGTAGCGTTTTCCTTCTGATGACTCAGCGAGGTCCCTGTCAGCGGTCTCTCATCCCTGCTTTCCCCAGCATTGCCTTGCGGTGATGCTGCTTCTTGGTCGAAAGCGGGTGCAAAGATACGAAATTTTTTCGAAATAATTAATCTTCTATATTAAATATTACGCGCGTACCTATAAAATAATGTCGGGAGTTGCTGTTTTTGCAATCCCGACATTGTTTATCTTCGCTTTTAAGACATTAATAGTCAAAGTGAATCCCGGTAGATGCTGCTTAGAGAGCGCTTACGATCTCCTCAGTATCTGTAGCGATCATGAGCTCCTCATCGGTAGGAACTACTGCAACGACTACCTTAGAGTCGGCTGCTGAGATGATGGTCTCCTCGCCACGAACCTTGTTCTTCTCAGCATCGAGCTTGATGCCGAGGAACTCCATGTCGCTGAGCACCATGCTGCGAACAAGTACGTGGTTCTCACCTACGCCACCGGTGAAGGCAATAGCGTCAACGCCACCCATAGCTGCAGCATAAGCACCGATATACTTCTTCAGACGGTAAGCATACACCTCGAGAGCAATCTTGGCATCCTCGTTGCCTGCCTCCATCTGAGCCTGTGCATCGCGCATATCAGGACAACCGCACAT
>DCIF01000038.1:2369-2647 GCA_002315795.1 Bacteroidales bacterium UBA1733 | reverse complement strand
TTCTCCATCATGAAGGTTACGGCAGCAGCATCGATGTCACCAGAGCGAGTACCCATCACGAGACCCTCAAGTGGAGTAAGTCCCATAGTGGTATCAACACACTTGCCATTGACCACAGCACTCATTGAAGCACCATTACCTACGTGAGCAACGATGAGCTTAGAGTTGTCAGGATCGAGGCCAAGGTACTCGATGGCACGCTTGCTTACGAAGCGGTGAGAAGTGCCGTGGAAGCCGTAGCGACGGACACCCCACTTCTCGAACATCTCCTTAGGGAT
>DCIF01000038.1:846-2271 GCA_002315795.1 Bacteroidales bacterium UBA1733 | reverse complement strand
GCCTTCACAGCCATGATACCCTTGAGGTTTGCTGGATTGTGGAGAGGGCCGAGTACTGAGCACTCCTTGACGATCTCGATGAGTTCGTCGGTTACGAGACTTGACTTGGTAACCTTCATAGCACCGTGAAGCACACGATGACCTACGGCCTGAATCTCATCAGCAGACTTCAGTACGCCATACTTAGGGTTGAGCAGGTGTTCAGAGAATACGAATTCTACAGCAGCAGTATGCTCTGGCATGTTGTGTTCGACAACGACTTTCTCTCCGTCAGGAGCAGTGAGCTTGAGAAATGAGTCTGCAAGACCGATCTTCTCAACACCACCTTGTGCGATGACTTCCTTGCCATCGAAAACCTTATACTTGAGGCTTGATGAGCCACAGTTCAAAACTAAAATTTTCATTTGGACCCACCCCAACCCTCCCTCAAAGGGAGGGGGCATAATAGTATGTTATGCCTGTCCGTGGGGGTGTGCACGTTTATATATTATACAAAAAAGTAACTAATTATCTCCCTCCCTTTGAGGGAGGGAAGGGGAGGGTCTCTTACTTTGCTGCGCGCTCTTTGGCACCAATAGCCTGGTTACAAGTTACTACGATTGTCTGATAAACCTCGTCAATGTTACAGCCACGGCTGAGGTCGTTGACAGGAGCAGCGATACCCTGGAGGATAGGACCTACTGCCACACCGCCAGTGAGACGCTGACAGAGCTTATAGCAGATATTGCCGACTTCGAGTGTTGGGAATACGAGGGTGTTGCAGTGACCGGCTACGGTGCTGCCCTTAGCCTTGCTTGCACCTACAGAAGGTACGATAGCTGCATCAGCCTGCAGTTCGCCGTCAATCTGAAGCTCTGGACGGAGCTCCTTAGCGATAGCAGTAGCCTCGATGACCTTGTCGCACATCTCGTGCTTTGCAGAACCCTTGGTCGAGAATGAGAGCATACCGACAACAGGAGTCTCGATGCCAGCAATGTCATGAGCGGTATCTGCACAGCAGACAGCGATCTGACCAAGCTGCTTAGCATCAGGGTTTGGAGTTACGGCGCAGTCGCCGAATACCATAATACCCTCTTTGCCGTAAGCCTTGGCAGCCTCGTTCTCCATGATCATGATAAACGCACCAGAGACGCATGAGATGCCAGGAGCGGTCTTGATGATCTGAAGGGCAGGACGGAGCACATCGCCAGTAGTGTTGCGTGCACCAGCTACCTGACCATCAGCTTCACCACTCTTAATAATGAGTGTGCCGAGGTAGAGAGGATCCTTTACGAGCTCTGCAGCCTTCTCAGGGGTCATGCCCTTCTTTTCGCGAAGCTTGAAGAGAAGATCAGCATACTGCTGCGCCTTAGGGTTGTTCAAAGGCTCAACGATAGTAGCCTTGTCAATATTCTTGAGGCCGTACTCTGCAACGAGAGCATCGAT
>DCIF01000038.1:0-777 GCA_002315795.1 Bacteroidales bacterium UBA1733 | reverse complement strand
CGGTCAGCGGCCTGGATAGTACGTGGTTCGGTGCCCTCAGCGAGGACGATACGCTGCTTGCTGGCCTTAGCCTTAGCAACGAGTTGATCCATTAATGCCATTGTTTGATAGATTTTATAGTTAGTGATTTGATTCAAAGATTGTGCAAAGATAATCGAATTTGGGGAAATGACAAAAAAATAGGCTGATTTTTTGCGAAAAACAACCTATTTTTTTCTCTTAATATGCTTCAGCATATATTTTGTACCTTTATCATTGAATGATGGTCGTGACCATATGCGATTTGTCAAACACTTCGTTGGCTACCTGTTGCACCAGCTCTGGCGTGACCGCGTCAATACGGGCACAGGTCTCATCGAGGCTTTCTACGCGACCGAGGCGGAGCATGTTCTTGGCCAAAGCAATGGCGTTGTTCTCCAGATTGGCCAGACTGACACCTAACTGACCGCGTAGCTGACGTTGAGCAGCAGCCAGCTGCGTGTTGGTCAGCCTGTTGTCCTGGAACTTCTCCAGTTCATGGTAGCAGAGCTTCAGACATTTGATGACGTCACGATGATCACAGCCAAAATAGATGCTGATATAACCGGCATCTGTATAGTTGTTGATATTGCTCTCGACGGTATAGACCAATCCTCTGCGTTCGCGCAGAGACAGATTCAGTCGGCTGTTCATACCCGGTCCGCCGAGCATATTATTGAGCAGCGCCAATGCTGCTGAGTTGGGATGACCGATATGATAGGATCTTGCTCCTAAGACTACATGTGACTGGTTATGACT
>DCIF01000130.1:33312-34115 GCA_002315795.1 Bacteroidales bacterium UBA1733 | reverse complement strand
ATGACCAATCCGGTAGGTTATCATACAGATAGTCCGGAGTGGGCATGTTGGCCAATCGGAGGTGCTTGGGTGAGCACTCATCTCTGGGAACATTATTCCTTCACTCAGGATCAGGCCTTCCTTCGCGAATACTATCCTGTCATGAAGGGAGCTGTTCGCTTCTTCCAACAGTGGCTGGTTGAGAAGAATGGTTACCTTTTGACTAGTCCTTCTACTTCACCAGAGAATCATTTTATCACAGATCAGGGAGTCAATGCTACTACACTTTATGGTGGTGCGGCAGATTTGGCGATGATTCGTGAACTGCTGATCGATACTCGCAAAGCCGCTATGATTGTCAGTGAGGAATCGATGCTTCTGGCAGGAGAGCGACAGTTTGCAGATACGTTGATGGATATGATCTGCAAGTTGCAGCCTTATCAGGTCGGCAAGAAAGGCAATCTGCAGGAGTGGTACTATGACTGGGAGGATGCAGATCCGCAACATCGTCATCAGTCACATCTTTTTGGTCTTTATCCGGGTCATCATATCAATGATTTCGATACACCAGACCTGATGCAGGCTTGTGCCAAGACGCTTGAGATCAAGGGCGACAGGACCACCGGATGGAGTGCTGGCTGGCGAGTCAATCTGCAGGCTCATCTGCATGATGCCGAGGCTGCTTACCACATCTTGCGCATGCTTCTTTCTTACGTGACACCAGAAGGATACACGGGTCCAGAAAAGACATGGGGTGGAGGTGGTACCTATCCAAATCTTTTCGATGCTCATCCACCTTTCCAGATTGATGGCAATTTTGGAGG
>DCIF01000130.1:31817-33136 GCA_002315795.1 Bacteroidales bacterium UBA1733 | reverse complement strand
TAGAGATTCAAAGCCTCCGGAAAAAAGATGGCATGCTGAGTCTGCGACTGCCAGAAGGAGTACAGGATGTCGAAATTAAGGCAGGTCAGCAAGTCAGAGTCAAGTAGTGGCTCATGCCGGTCATCACTGATGACCAGCCTCGGTCTTAAGTGATGACCAACGTCGGTCATCGGTAATGACAAAATTTAGAATCAGTAAAGAGACAGAAAAAACAATCACATACTTATAATGAAAAAGTTCTTTTTGATTTGCTCGATGGCACTCTTGTCATGGGCAGCCCAAGCACAACAGGACAGCTTGCGTGTTACCATTTTTGGTGACTCTTATTCGACCTTTGAAGGATGGTTGACCCCGGAAACCAACGAGCCTTGGTATTGGACAGAGAATAGTCCATATCGCGACAAGAACAATGATGTCACCAAGGTAGAGCAGACCTGGTGGTGGCAGGTCATTGACCAGATGGGTTGGAAGCTGGAAAAGAACAACTCTTATAGTGGCTCTACCGTCGGATATTATGGCTATCAGAACGAGAACTATCAGCCACGTTCATTCAACACTCGTGCTGGAGATCTCGGTGAGCCGGATATCATCCTCTCTTGCTGCATCACCAACGACTCATGGACAGGTGAGACTGTAGGCAAATATAAGTATGCCAATTGGGATGAGAACGATATGTGGTACTTCCGTCCAGCTATGGCACGCCTTTGCTCAACGTTGAAGCAGAACTATCCTTTGGCTAAGATCTACTTCATCCTGAATACCGATCTGAAGCCTGAGCATGCAGAGTCGATGCGCGTCATCTGCCGTCACTACGGATTGCCTCTCATCGAGCTCCATGACATCGACAAGCAGGATGGCCATCCAAGCCAGAAGGGCATGAAAGCCTTTGCTCAGCAGGTGATGGACTATCTCAAGGCAGATTTAAATAAATGATGACAAAGATTTCTGAATATACTAATAAACCTATTATACAACACATGAAACAGACTCCTATTTTATCAGTTGCCTTTGTTGCTGCTGCTCTCTTCGCCTCATGTGGCGATAACGATGTGAAGCAGCAGGGCCAGCAGGTGACCGTCAAGACTCAGTCTGGCGATGCTAAGCTGGTGCGTCTTGAGGTGATGGGTGAGAAGATCATCCGTGTCAGTGCTACCGCAGAAGGTAAGTTTGCTGACAAACCTTCATTGATCATCGTCCCACAGACCGAGAAGACTCCTTATGAACTCGTGCAGAGTGGCGACACTGTGCAGGTCAAGACTTCACAGGTGATTGCCAATGTATTGAAGAGCAATGGCCGTGTATGGTTTACCGATGCTGAG
>DCIF01000130.1:25792-31737 GCA_002315795.1 Bacteroidales bacterium UBA1733 | reverse complement strand
TCTGGACACGTAATGAGCAAGGTCCAGCTGAGAAGGCTAATCCAACCAAATATACTGGTTGGAGTACTCGCGTTGTTTTCGATAGTCCTTCAGATGAGGCATTCTATGGCCTTGGTCAGCATCAGGCAGATGACTGGAACTATAAGGGCAAGAATGAGGAGCTCTTCCAGTATAATACGAAGGTCTCTATCCCATTCATTGTATCAAGTAATAATTATGGTGTGCTTGTTGACAGCTATTCTTTGATGCGTTTCGGCAATCCTAAGGATTACAGTCAGCTTTATGAACTCTTCACTCTCATCGATAAGGAGGGCAAGGAAGGTGCTTTGACTGGTACTTATTCTGCTCCAGACCAGGAGACTCTCGTACGTCGCGAGGATTCTATCTACTTCGAGAATCTGAAGTCTGCCAAGAACCTCCCAGCTTTCCAGTTGGCTCGTGCTACTGTTACCTACGAAGGTGAGATCGTGCCAAAGCAGACCGGTGAATACCGCTTCTGCCACTACTATTCTGGCTATCAGAAGATCTATATCAATGACCAGAACGTATATACAGAAGACGTGATGGGTACTGGCAAGGAGGGCGACCAGACCATCTGGCGTACCGCATGGAACCCAAATGCCCGTAAGTTCGCTGTCAACCTCGAGGAAGGTAAGCACTATAAGTTCCGCTTGGAGTGGACTCCTGATGGTGGTGAGGCATATTGTGGTCTTCGCGCATTGGCTCCAGTGGCACCAGAGGAACAGCAGCAGCTCTCTTTCTGGAGCGAGATGACTCAGCAGCTCGACTATTACTTCATTGCTGGCGAGAATGCAGATGAGGTAGTCAGCGGCTATCGCACGCTCACTGGTAAGGCTCAGGTGATGCCAAAGTGGCTCCTCGGTTACTGGCAGAGTCGTGAGCGTTACAAGACTCAGGACGAGATCCTTGACGCTCTCGATGGTTTCCGCAAGCGTAACCTCCCTATTGATAATATCGTCATGGACTGGAACTACTGGACACCAGACGAGTGGGGTGCTTTCACTTTCGATCCAACCCGTTTTTCTGATCCTAAGCAGATGATTGACAGCATCCATGCACAGAATGCCAAGATCATGATCTCTTGTTGGCCAAAGTATTATCTCACCGTAGATAATATGAAGGAGCTCGACGAGAAGGGATACATCTACCAGCAGTCTATCAAGGATTCTCTCTATGACTGGCTCGGCTATAAGTATGCTTTCTATGATGCTTACGACCTGGAGGCACGTCAGATCTTCTGGCGTCAGCTCTACGAGAAGCTCGGCACTATCGGCATGGACGCCTGGTGGATGGATGCTTCTGAGCCAAACGTAC
The DNA here is from genome assembly GCA_002315795.1 of Bacteroidales bacterium UBA1733. The sequence continues at coordinate 30,402 of DCIF01000130.1, read as the reverse complement.
GTGACTGTACTGATATGGAGTACCGTAAGCTTCTTTGTGGTCCTACGGCTCTGGGTTCTTCTGATGAATATTTCAACGCTTATTCTATTGTCAATGCAGAGGCTATCTATGATGGTCAGCGTGGTTATGAGACTGCTGTTGAGAAGCAAGGTGTGAAGTATGACGACAGTCAGACCCTTCAGAAAACCGCTAAGTGGAATCAGCAGGGACACAGCAATGAAGGTGCTTTCTCGCCAGAGAACAAGCGTGTCTTCCTCCTTACCCGCAATGGTTTTGCTGGTGAGCAGCGTTTCTCTACAGCTACTTGGTCAGGCGATATCGGCACTCGTTGGGAGGATATGAAGACCCAGATTACCGCAGGTTTGAATTTCTCTATTTCTGGTGTTCCATTCTGGAGCCAGGATATCGGTGGTTTCTCTGTCGAGACTCGTTATCAGTTTGCTCAGCAGATGTACGATCAGACAGGTCGTGAGAATGAGGACCTTAAGGACTGGCGTGAGCTCAATGCCCGTTGGCATGAGTGGGGTGTCTTCACTCCAATGTATCGTGCACATGGTCAGTTCCCATTCCGTGAGCCATGGAACATCGCTCCTGCGGGTCATCCAGCTTATGAGGTGATTAAGTCAACACTCGAGCTCCGTTACCGTATGATGCCATATATCTATTCTTTGGCAGCACAGGTACACTTTGATGACTATACCATCCTCCGTCCACTCGTCATGGATTTTGGTCAGGATAAGAACGTCCTCAATATCGGCTACCAGTTTATGTTCGGTCCTGCATTCATGGTTAATCCTGTATATACTTACAAGGCTCGTCAGCGTGAGGTTTACTTCCCTGCTGGTCAGACCTGGTATGACTTCTGGACCGGTAAGGTCGCTTCTGCTGGTACAGAGACTAAGACTGTAGCTGCTCCATACGAGCATGTTCCTGTCTTCGTTCGTGGTGGTTCTATCGTTCCATTCGGCCCTGCTATGCAGTACTGTGATGAGAAGGCTGCAGATGTGATCCGTCTCTATGTCTATGAAGGAGCTAACGGACAGTTCACCCTCTATGAGGATGAGAATGATAACTATGGCTATGAGGCAGGCCGCTTCGCCAACATCACCTTCTCATACAACGAGGCACAGAAGACTCTTACCATTGCAGACCGTGAGGGCAGCTTCCCTGGTATGCTTCAGGAGCGCACCTTCATCGTCGTACCTGTCAGTGCAGAGAAGGCTCAGGCATACGATCCTGAGGCTGCTGGCATCGAGGTGAAGTATGATGGCAAGGCTCAGACTATCAAACTTTAATCAGTAACATAAGTGGTCAAAGACTCAATGGGATAACCAGGAGTCTTTGACTGCTCGTATCATAACCTATCCATTATAATAATGATAATCAACAAGAAACTTTTAGCTGCTGCTGTCATCTTTGGCGCTATGCAGTTTGCTAATGCTCAGGAGCTTCCGCTCTACCTTAATACTAATGCACCCCTTGAAGACCGTGTGCAGGATGCCCTCAGCCGTATGACCATTGAGGAGAAGTGTCGTCTGACTTATGCACAGTCAAAATTCTCTAGTCCTGGTGTGCCACGTTTGGGCATTCCTGAGCTTTGGATGAGCGATGGCCCTCACGGTGTCCGTATGGAAATCAATTGGAACGACTGGGGTCACTCTAACTGGACAAACGACTCTATTACCGCTTTCCCTGCATTGACCTGCTTGGCGGCAACCTGGGACCCTGAGATGGGTATCCTTTATGGCAAGAATGTAGGTGAGGAGGCTCGCTATCGCCGCAAATCTGTTTTGCTTGGCCCTGGTGTAAACATCTATCGTACACCGCTCAACGGCCGAAACTTCGAGTATATGGGAGAAGATCCTTATCTGGCTAGTGTGATGTGCGTACCTTATATTCAGGGTCTTCAGTCAAATGGTGTGGCCTGTTGTGTGAAGCACTATGCACTCAACGACCAGGAGGAGTTCCGCAACGAAGTAGATGTCAAGGTTTCAGACCGTGCACTCTATGAGATCTATCTTCCAGCCTTCAAAGCCGCAGTGCAACAGGGTAAGGCATGGAGCATCATGGGTTCATACAACCTCTATCGTGGTATTCACGTCACTCATAATCCCTATCTTATTAATAATGTGTTGAAAGGAGAGTGGGGCTTTGATGGCGCTGTGATTACCGACTGGGGTGCAGCACACGACACTCAGCAAGCCATTGACAATGGTTTGGATCTTGAGATGGGTTCTTACACCAATGGCCTGACCAGTGAGGCCGGAAGCTTTGGCTATGATGACTACTATCTTGGAAAAGCTTATCTCCAGAAGGTAAAGAATGGTGAGGTCTCTATGGATATTGTCAACGACAAGGCAGCACGTATGCTTCGTCTCCTGTTCCGTTCAGAGCTCAACGGCATCACTACACGAGGTTTCCAGAATACGCCAGAGCATGTCGATGCTAACCGACGCATTGCACAAGAAGGCATTGTTTTACTTAAGAACGAAAAACTAAAAGGAAGCAATGATCAATTGTTGCCTATTGACGGTTCAAAGTATAACAAGATTCTGGTCGTAGGAGACAATGCTACACGTAGTCTCACAGCAGGTGGCGGTTCATCTGAACTGAAGGCTCGCGATGAGGTTTCACCACTCCGCACACTTCAGAACCGTTATGGCAGCAAGGTAGAATATGCTCAGGGTTATGTTGCAGGACCTTCCATGTATGGCCGAATCATTGAGATTCCGCAAGCTAAATATGATGAGCTCCGTGCAGAGGCCGTAGCAAAGGCTAAGGATGCAGATCTGGTGATCTTCGTGGGTGGATTGAACAAGAATCACTTCCAGGATTGTGAGGGCGGTGACCGTCCGGAATACAACCTTCCTTTCTGCCAGAATCAGCTGATTGAAGAGCTTTTGGCTGTTAATCCTAATACTGTGGTAGTCATTGTTTCTGGCAATGCATTCGCCATGCCATGGATCAATCAGGCTCCAGCACTCGTTCAGTCATGGTACCTGGGTTCACAGGCAGGACCAGCGCTTGTAGATATCCTTTCTGGTGATGTTAATCCGAGTGGTAAAACAGTCTTCTCTTATCCTGTGGCACTTGAAGATTGTCCTGCTCATCAGTTCGGTCGTGTGGGTTATCCGGGTGTAGCACGTGACGAAATGCCAGCTTCTTGTCAATATGGAGAGGGAGTCAATCCAGCCTCTGCAGACTTGCTTAAAATGGCCACTGCACCTAAGGCTCAGGGTTTGCTGAAAGCCTCAAAGAATTTCGGTGAGAGTGTCTTGACGCGCAACACATCATTTGATCCACGTAAGCATGCCAGCACAGGTTATGAGGTTGAGGTCTATGCAGAGGACATCCTGGTTGGTTATCGTTGGTACGACTATCATAACATCAATGGCCTTTACAGTGGCAAGAAGAGTCGCGTACTCTTTCCATTTGGCTATGGTTTGAGCTATACCACTTTCGAATATAGCAAACCTGAGATCAATGGCCGAACAGTCAGCGTCAAGGTCAAGAATACGGGTAAGGTGGCTGGTAAGGAAGTCGTTCAGTTCTATGTAGGTGACGACAAGTCTTCTGTAGTTCGTCCTCGCAAGGAGCTTAAGAACTTCAAGAAGATTGCGCTCAATCCGGGAGAGGAGAAGACTGTTGAATATACGATTCAGGACCAGGATCTCCAGTTCTTTGATGAGATCAACCACCAGTGGGTTTCTGAGCCGGGAAGCTTCACCATTTATGTTGCGGCTTCATCGACTGACGTCCGTGGTACGGTCAAGTACACGTTATAAATAGCAAATCAGAACCAAAAATCATTTTTTTAGGCTTTGGAAATAAAAAAATACCCTCATAATTTTCAAATTATTGCAAAAATTACCATCTTTGCGCAGTAATTAAGGTATTATGGGGGTAATTTCTTACTCTTAAAACAATTAAAAACTCAATCGATGGCTGGTTTTTTTGGAACGGTCAGCACTACAAGATGCATTGCTGATGTGTTCTATGGTACAGACTACAATTCACACCTGGGTACCCGCCGTGGAGGCTTGGCTACCTACTGTTCGGAGCGTCGCGGTTTCAAGCGCTCTATTCACAGTCTTGAAAGTACTTATTTCCGCACTAAGTTCGAAGAGGAACTCGACGAATTTGAAGGTAACAGCGGCATAGGTATTATTAGCGACACTGATGCGCAGCCAATGCTGTTTAACTCCCACTTAGGGCGTTTTGCCATCTGTACGGTAGCGAAGATTAACAATCTTCAGGAGTTGGCCGATCAGTTACTCGAAGAAGGTATGCATCTTACTGAGTTTACCTCCGGCCGCATTAATCCGACCGAGCTCGTTGGTTGTCTGATTGTCAAGGGTAAGGACTTCGTTGATGGCATTGAGAATGTCTTCCGCCGTGTCAAGGGTTCGTGCACTATGTTACTCCTTACCGAAGATGGTGTTATCGCAGCTCGTGACTCTTGGGGTCGTACTCCAATCGTCGTAGGTCGTAAGGAAGGTGCTTATGCCGTTAGTAGCGAAAGTACCTCATTCCCTAATCTGGGTTATGAGACCATAAAGTTCCTGGGCCCTGGTGAGATTGTTCGCATCAAATCCGACTCTTGCGAACAG